>CAMLIU010000011.1 GCA_946479995.1 uncultured Gemmatimonadota bacterium
TGGGCACCGTCTCGGCACAGATCGCCGCGAGCGAGATCGTGTTGCTCGAGTTGAATCCGCCGATCACGACCATCGCGTCGAGCGGCTCCTTCAGGAGCTCGACGACCGCATCCTGCCGCTCCTGCGTGGCGCTGCAGATCGTGTCGAAGGTACGGAAGTCGGTCGCGCGGGCCTCCTCGCCGCGCGCGCGCGCGATTGCCTGGCCCACTTCGTCGGCGATGGCCAGCGATTCCTTCGCCAGCATCGTCGTCTGGTTCGCCACGCCGATGCGCCGCAGGTGGATGTCAGGGTCGAACCCCGGTGACGCCGCCTTGCCGAACTTCGCCATGAAGGCGTCGCGGTCGCCGCGCCCTTCGATGTAGTCGCACACCTCGCGCGCCTCGCCCATCTCGCGCACCACGAGGTACGCGCCGCCCGGGTACTTCATCACCTGGGACGCCGTCGCGCGCGTCTCCTCGTGGTAGTACTTGCCGTGGATGAGCGCCGTGAACCCGTCGCGCGCGTAGCTCTCCACCCGCTTCCAGACGTTGAGCACCGAGCCGCACGTGGTGTCCACCATCACGCAGCCGATCTGCCGCAGCGCCTCGAAGTCGCCGATCGTCACGCCGAACGCCGGCAGGATCACCACGTCGTCGGCAGTGACGCGGGAGAAGTCGAACTTGCCGTCCGCATCGGGCTTGAGGATCTCGATCCCCATGCCGCGCAGCTTGGCGTTCACGTGCGGATTGTGGATGATCTCGCCCACCAGCACGAGGTGCCGGTCGGGGAACTTGCGCCGCGTCTGGTAGGCGTACTCGACCGCACGCTCCACCCCATAGCAGAACCCGAACTCGCCGGCGAGGCGGATGGTGACGTCGCCCACGACGAGCCTGCCGTCCTGCTCGCGCATGCGGTCCACGATCCGACCGGCATAGTCGGCCGCGAGGTCGTCCTGGATCTCCGCCTTGAGGCCGAATCCCTTGCGGAAGTAGGTAGGAGACGTCATGCAGGAAATCTAATGAATCGGATGGCCTCGGTGTCGGACTCCTGGACCATCAGAGACCATCAGAGACTATCAGACCATCAGACCAGCGACCATCAGACCAGCGGCCATCAGACCAGCGACCATCAGACCAGTCTGATGGCCCATGGTCGATGGACCATGGTCCACGGTCGATGGTCCTTCCCACCCCTGCTCCCACCTGCTCCCCTGCCCACCTACCTTCCCCCGCATGGATCTCCTCCGTCCCCCACCCCTCCAGAAGGGCGACACGATCGGCATCGTCGCCTCCTCCTATTCACCCCGCGCCGCATGGCTCGCGCGCGGAGTGCGTGCGCTCGAGCGCGCCGGTTATGGCGTGGTGGTGGATCCGGAGCTGCTCACCACACGCCGCTACCAGCGCGCCGAGGACGAGCGTCGCGCCGCCGCCTTCACGCGCATGTGGCTCGACCCCAACGTGAAGGCCGTCATCGGCGGCACCGGCGGCTACGGGGCCGTGCGCATGCTCCCGTACCTCGACCCCGAGATCTTTCGCGCCAACCCGAAGTCGTTCGTCGGCTACTCCGACATCACGGTGCTGCACCTGTGGCTCATGCGGCTCGCCGGACTGCGCGCCTTTCACGGCCCCACCGCGGACGACCTCATCCCCAGCGCGCGCGACGTCACCACGTCCTCGCTCCTGTCCGCGCTCACCAACCCGCGGCCCAGTGCGAAGCTCGGCCGCGACCTCGCGCGCGCGGTGAAGCCGGGCCGCGCCGTGGGACGCCTCGTCGGGGGGAACCTGGCGCTCGTGCAGCAGACAATCGGCACGCCCTACGAGATCGACACGACCGACGCCATCCTCTTCCTCGAGGAGGTGCGCGACCCGATGTCGTTCGTCGACGAGCGCCTCGTGCAGCTCCGTGCCGCCGGCCTCCTCGGGAAAGTGAAGGGAATCGTCTTCGGGCACCTGTCGCTCGACCGCTCGGAGGAGGACGAGTTCGAGGATTTCCTGCTCGACCTCGTCGCCGACCTTGGCGTGCCCGTGCTGATGGACTTCCCCGCGGGGCACGACAACCCGAATCTCACGCTGCCCATCGGCACCGAGGTGGAGCTCGTGGCTGACGAACAGGCGGGGTGGCTCGTCTATCGTGAGGACGCACTGGCTGCTCCCACTCCACAAGACGCTCTGCCCGCGTGAGTCCACCGGAACAATTCGACCTGGTCGTCATCGGCGCCGGCCCCGCCGGCGAGAAGGGCGCCGCGCAGGCGGCATACTTCGGCAAGCGCGTCTGCCTCATCGAGCGCGCTCCCCGGCCCGGTGGGGCCGCGGTGAACACCGGCACGATCCCCTCCAAGACGCTGCGCGAGAGCGCCCTGCACTTCGCCGGGCTCCGCCAGCGCGGCCTTCACGCCATCGACCTCCGCGTGAAGCCCGGCATCACGATCCCCGACTTCATGCGGCGCGAGCGCTCGGTGATCGAAACCGAGTGGGAAATCATCGGCCAGAACATCCAGCGCCACGGCATCACCACGATCCAGGGATCGGCGCGCTTCATCGATCCGCACACCGTGGAGGTCACTCGCTACGGCACCCCGTCGCGCCTCGTCTCGGCACCGCACTTCCTCGTCGCCACCGGCTCCGGCCCGCTCCCGCCCACGGGCTACGCGGTGGACGGCGAGGTCGTGGTTGACAGCGACTCCCTGCTCACCCTGCAGCGCGTCCCGACATCCATGATCGTCGTCGGCGGCGGGGTGCTCGGCTGCGAGTTCGCCTGCATGTTCGTCGCCCTTGGCACTCGCGTCACGCTCGTGAATGCACGCAGCCGGCTCATCTCGCACCTCGATCACGAAGCGGGAGACACACTGCGCCAGGCGATGACGGCCCGCCTCGACATCGCGGTGCACGGCAACAGCGAGATCGCCGGGCTGCTGGTCAGCGATGGCCGTGCACACGTGACCCTCACCGACGGCATCACCCTCGACGCCGACGTGGTGCTCGTTTGCACCGGCCGGGCCGGCAATGCCGCCTCGCTCGGCCTCGAGGAGATCGGCGTCGAGGTCGACGAGCGCGGGTTCATCCGGGTGGACGGGCAGTTCCGTACGTCACGCCCACACATCTCTGCCGCCGGCGACGCCATCGGCTATCCGGCACTCGCTTCCGCCGCCATCGAGCAGGCGCGCGTCGCCGTCTGCCACGCCTTCGAGCTGCAGTACAAGCGCCGCGTGGCCAAGATCCTGCCGTACGCGGTATGGACCATTCCCGAGGTCGCCGTCGTCGGACAGACCGAGGAGGCGCTCCTGACGCGCGGCATCGCCTGCGAGACGGGCCGCGCGAGCTTCCGGCTCAACCCGCGCGGACAGATCCTCGGCGCCACCGAAGGCTTCCTGAAGCTCGTGTTCCATCCGGAAGACCAGCGCCTCTTCGGCGTCACCATCGTCGGCGAGGGTGCGTGCGAGCTCATTCACGTCGGCATGATGGTGCTCGCCTTCGGCGGGACGCTCGACTACTTCATCCAGGCCGCGTTCACCTTTCCGTCGCTCACCGACGCGTACAAGTACGCCGCGTACGACGGACTGCAGCGCCTGCAGCGTCGCATGGCGAAGCTGCCGGGGCTGCCATCCCTCGCGCGCGAGGTCGCTGGCGACTAGTCGCCGGCGTCCGCGTCTGCCCGCTGCAGCAGCGGCGCGAGGGCGTACGCCACGAGCACCTCGTACGCCTCCTGCCGGCTCACCAGCCCTGCGGTGAGGATCCCGACCGCGCCGGCGCCATGCTTCACGTTGCGCTCGCCGCTCACCCGATCCATCGCGTGGCCCAGCTCCATGCCGCCGCGCACCAGCGCCGCCACGTTCTGCGGCAGCTCCATCGCGAGCGAGCCGCCGACGCCTTCGCGTCCGTCGCGCGTGGCCACCGCCGCCCACGCACAGGTGCGCACGCTGCCGTCGGCCATCGCCACCACGCCTCCCTCGATGCCGACACCGAGCTCCGCGCCGTCGATCCGGCATGCCCCGCGGGCTCTCGCCAACGCGCCTCGAATGGTCTCCTCGTCACCCCACGGCTGGTCCGGCACTCCGCTCGGGACACCGTGCCCACTCACTTCCACGCCGGGCCACAGACGCTGCAGCACCGCGCGCGCGGCGCCCACCTTCACGGGATTCGTGGACCCGACGACGACGCGCCGGAGGGAAGCGAGCGGGGAAGTCATGATGGTCGCGGTGTTCGTGGCCGAGGTCGGTGTCGCGTGCAAAGCTAGCGCCCGCGCCGGCCCCCTTGAGCGGTTGCCCCTCGCTGCACGCCGGGGTATGCTAGGGCCGTGACGCCCTCTTTCGAGCTCTCACGCTCCGACGCGCTCGCCGGCGCGCGCGAACGGCAGCCGTTCGCGTTCGTCGCCGAGAGGCTGTGGCTCGACTTCGTCAACACCGACACCGGCGCGCGCGGCACCGATCCGCTGCACGACTTCGAGCGCTTCGCGCGCTGGCTCGAGTCTGCACACGTGTTCGACACCGAGCGCGCGGCCACGATGCAGCGTCGCGCCCTGCAGCAGCCCGCTGGCGCGCTCGCCGTGCTCGCCGATGCGCGCCGCATGCGCGGCGTGCTGCGCACCCTGGCCGAGCGTGGCGCGGCGGTCGCCGACGCGCGGGCCGCAGCGCTGTCGGAGATCAATCGCATCCTCGGCCGCAGTGCCGGCACCCGCCGCGTGGAGATGCGCCCCGACGGCACCTTCACCCGCAGCTTCGTCCCCGTCGGCGATGCCTTTGCCGGCCTCCTCATCCCGATCGTGGAAAGCGCCGCCGATGCGCTCATCCTCGACGAGCTGTCCCGCGTGCGCCGCTGCGCCGAGCCGCGCTGCGCGCGTGTCTTCCAGGACGAGACGAAGAACGGCCGCCGGCGCTGGTGCGACATGGCCACGTGCGGTAATCGCGCCAAGGCGGCGCGTCACCGCATGAAGCTGCACACCTGAAGCGCTGCCGCGGCCGGCGCGATGTCGCCTGCCCGACATTCAACGCAGCTCACTGCCGCGCAGACCATCCAGGCGCCGGCGCACCGAGTCCACGCTCGGCAGCATCTCCGGTTCCGGATCACTGCGCAGCGCGAGGTACCGCTCGTAGGCGCCGCGAGCGGCGCTCGAGTCGGCGCTCGCTTCGGCGAGCCGCCCTTCCTCCGCCCATGCCGTCGCGAGGTACGCCGGCCAGCCCGCCATGTACGGACGCCGGCGCAGCACCGCGATCGCGCCGCGGCGGTCACCCAGCCGCTCGTGCAGCCGCGCAAGCAGGATGGGCGCATACGCACTCACCGCGCCCGCCGTCACCGGCGTGAACGCGAGCGTCGACGTGCGGTCGAGTCGCTTCCGCGCGTTGGGACGGCCGGTCGCCACGTCGAGCCAGGTCTGCAGCAGCGTTGCGCACGCCGCCGCCGGTCCCGAGGCCACGCCGCTCTTCACCGCGTGCAGCGCGACGATCGCCTGCGCCACGCCGCTCGTGTCGCCATGGGAGAGGCGCCACTGTCCGAGCACGCAGCCATCGGGCGCCGCGGCCGGCACCACTTCGGCGACTGACAGCTCGACAGCGCGCGCGAGCGCCACGGCCGCGGCGGCGGCGAGTGCCGTGTCGCCCTGCGCATACAACGCATCCAGGATGCGCAGCCGCAGCGGCGCGTGTGCGTCGGCGCCCACGTTGCCGATCTCGTCGGCGAGCGCACGCGCGGCCTTCGGCCGCCCTCGATTGATGGCCAGGGAATGGGCCGTCATCAGCGCATCGTGCCGCTCCGCCTCACCCCCGACCCGCGCGAGCAGAATGCGCGACGCCGCCTCCGCATCGCTCACGCCGATGCCATCGAACTGGCTGGCCTGCACGATCGCGCGCAGGTTCGCGCGCCCCAGCCGCCAGAGCGTGTCGCGCAGGACGCGCTGGACGGCGGTGTCGCCGCGCGTCCGGGCAACGTGCCAGCGAAGGAAGGGGGCGAAGGGACGACGCGCGCTGAACGACGCGCCGTTCATCACCCGCGACGGCGGGAGCGTCGCCGCACTGCGGCGCGATTCGATCTGCAGCAGGTACCGCTGCGCGGCGACGGTGTCCCCGTTGAGCGCGAGCGAACGCGCGAGCGCGGCAACGGCTTCCGTATCCGGCGACGCCACCCCGACCACCGCACCATCATGGAAGAGTCTCGCACCGAGCTCGAGCCAGCCGTCGGCCCGCGTGGGCGTGATGCGCACCGAGCGTCGCCAGGCTTCGATGAGCTCGGAGTCCGGTGAGGGCGCCGGGTAGCGCGGACCGCCGAAGGCCACCAGCTGCGCGAGGTCCCGCTCGCCGAGCGCGGTGCGAAACGGCCAGGCCCGCGCGACGGCCCGTCGCACACCATCGTGGTCACCGAGCCGCTCCGAGACGATCGCGAGATGGAGCGCCGCCAGCGCGAACGTCGAATCTCCCTGCAGCGCATGCGCGTACGCGCGCTGCGCCGACGTGTAGTCACGCCGCAGGTAGGCCGACTGGCCGTCGAGGTAGGCACGAAGGGCGCTGAGCGAGGAGGTCGTCTGGTCCGCCAGCCGCTCGTTGTCGCCCGCCTCGGACACCAGCAATCGCGCCGCGAGGCGGTCCACGAGCGCCGTCAGGCTGTCGGCCGGCCCCTCCACTGACGCCTGGGCACTCACCTCGCCGGACGTCGCCGCGATCACGGCGGCACTGATGATCACGTGGGACGGCGCGCCGACCACGCTGCCGGTCACGACGCGCGACGCTCCCAGCTGACGCGCCAGTCGCACTAGCGTGTCGCGCGGAACGTCGGCGGTGGTGAGCAGTCCGGCTGCCCGCCAGGCTGCCAGCACGGCGCCGGCGTCCACCGAGCGTGCGGCCGTGTCGTCGGCGAGGCGCGTCGAGAGGAGCTCCACCATTCCTTCCCGCAGGTAGTGGAGCGCGGCATTGGCACCCGTCACGCGAAACGGCGCGACGACCACGTCCTGGCGCACGGCGAGTGTGTCCACGGTCTCCCGGCGGGTCGCCCACGCCATCAGCGCCACCACCACCCCGACGACGGCCAGCACTGCGGCACCGGGCAGCCAGCGATGACGCATGCGGCGCGGCGGCTTCCATATCCCGATTGCGCCGCCGGCGGATAGTTCGGTCTCCTCGACGGCGACCGGTCTCACCGGCGCCTCTCGCGCCACGTCCACCGAGGCGTCGCGACCGGGCGCCTCCACCGCCGGGAGCGCACGGTCGGGAGTCGTGGGGGTCCAGACGACCGGCTCGCGCAGTTTCCCCGCGAGCTCCTCCACCACCGGATCGGGGTCGAGGCCGAGCTCCTCGCGAAGCATCGTCGCGTGCAGCGCCGCGTGCTGCAGCGCGCCGGCGCGGTCCCCGGCGGCCGCCAGCGCATTCATGAGAAGCACGGCGGCATGCGCATCCAGGGGCCGCATGGCCGCGAGCTTTCGCCGCCACTCCACCACGCGGCGGGTCTCGCCGGCGGCCTCGGCAGCGTTGCCCAGCTGCTCGAGTGCGTCTCCCACGCGCTCGGCGATGCGTCCGCGCTGCGCCTCTGCCCACTGCTCGAACGGCGCCGTCCCGGAAAGGTAGAACCCGTCGAGGAACGGCCCCTGGAACAGCGTCACCGCTTCTTCCAGGTCGCCGCGCGCGATGGCGTCGTCGAGCGCACCGACGTCACTCGCGATGCGTTCCGGGTTCAGGCGGACGTCGCCTTCGGCGAGGAAGAGGTCGTCGACGCCCACCGCTCGGCGGGCGGCGTAGAGCAGCTGCGTGAGGGAATGTCGCGCTCGCTCCTCGTTCGCCTCGGGCCACAGCAGCGCCACCAGCCGGTCCCTGCTCAGCCCGGCATCGCCGGAGGCAGCAAGCACGGACAGCAGCGCCAGAGCTCGCTTCTGCGACGCCGCTCCGCCGAGCGGATTTCCATCGTCGAGGGCGAGATACACCGCCCCAAGCGTGCGCAGTCTGAGCACTTAGCGGATTCTGAGGTTCGTATGAGGGCGGCATGAACCCGGCGTGAGACACGCGTCTTAGCCTGCGCGCACTTCCCGCGAGTTCGCCGGCTGTCGCGGGGACCGGCTTCGATCATCCCCGCATCGGGGCCGGGCGCGAGCGGCACGCCACCGGGTTCCCTGCAACCTAGCCCGCGACTTCCGCGGCGGGAACACGGGCGCGTACCGGCGCTACTCTCGCTCGTTGTCCATGCCGGACTGGAGAGTTTGTACCATGGAAATGTCGCTTCCCCGTGAACTCGAGATCCCTTCGAGCACCGTGATCTCGCGCGAGGACCTCCAGATCGTCGCCGAGATGGTCGAGATGCGCCTGCCCCTGCGCAGCCCCGAGCAGCGTCGCGTGCAGCGTGCGCGCGCCGTGCTTGCTGCCGAGGCCGAGCTCGCTCGCGCCATATCGGTGCACACGCAGCATGCGCTCATCAGCTGCCAGGGCAGCCACGGTGCGGCGAATCTCTCCAGCGACACGGCGGCACTCTACGCGGCACTGGCCAATTACGCTTCCGTCGTGCGGGAGGTCGCCGATGAGTACCGGCCGCTCGTGCAGGCTGCCGACCCCGGACTCCCGCTCCTCCAGGGCTTCGAACCCAGCAAGCCCCTCCAGCTCAGCTGAAGGCATGACGATTTCCGCGGCGTTCGCTCCGCCCCTCCGGCGGAGCGGCTCGACCACGCCAGGCCGCCTGCTCATCGTCTCCAATCGCCTGCCGATGACGATGCGCGTGCAGGACGGCACCGTGCAGGTGCAGCGCAGCAGCGGCGGCCTCGCCACCGGCCTGCGCGGCGTGCACGAGGACAGCGGTGGGATCTGGATCGGGTGGCCAGGCCTCCGTGTCGAGGAGGCTGGAGGGCTGTGGCCGGAGATGCAGCGTCAGCTTGCCGTCGCCGGGGCGGCAGGCATCCCGCTGTCACGGCACGAGCTCGCCGGCTTCTACTCACGCTACTCCAACGGCGCACTCTGGCCGGTGCTTCACGATCGCGTGGATCACCCTCCGCCCGACGACGACGCATGGTCGCTCTATCGTGCCGTCAACGAACGTTACGCCGATGCGGTGATCGACCGCCTGCGGCCGGGCGACCGGGTGTGGGTGCACGACTATCAGCTCCTGCTCGTGCCCAAGCTCATCCGAGCGCGCTGTCCGCACGCACGCATTGGGTTCTTTCTCCACACGCCCTTTCCCGAGCCAGCCTCGTTCGCCACCCTGCCGCACGCCGCCGAGCTGCTCGATGGACTGCTCGGCGCGGACGTCGTCGGGTTTCACACCGCCTCGTACGCGCGGCGCTTCCTGCACGCCGTGTCCGAGCAGCTCCATCGGCCCGTGCGTGGCGACGACGTGTCGGTGGGCCAGCGCCGCGTACACGTTTGTGCCCTCCCCATGGGAATCGACGTCGCATCGTTCGATGCATGTGGCGGCGATCCGGCGGTGCGCGCGGAGGCGCAGCGGCTGCGCGGCTCGCGCGGCATCGCACGCCTGCTCGGCGTCGATCGGCTCGACTACACCAAGGGCATCACCGAGCGCCTGCTCGCCTTCGAGCGGCTCCTCACCCGGAGCCCCGAGTGGCGCGGACGGGTGCAGCTCTCCCAGCTCGCCGTGCCGTCGCGGGAAGACGTCAGTGCCTACCGTTCCGTTCGCGAGCGCGTGGAGCGCGTGGTGAGGCGCATCAACGACACCTTTGCCCGGCCCGGATGGACGCCGGTCGAGTATCACTACGGCTCGGTGGACATGCCGACGCTGGTCGCGCTCTATCGCGCCGCCGACGTCATGCTCGTCACGCCCATCCGCGACGGCATGAACCTCGTCGCCAAGGAGTTCGTCGCCTCGCGATCCGATTGCCGGGGAACGCTCGTGCTGGGTGAGCGCGCTGGCGCGGCGGAGGAGCTGCGCGCGTCGCTGCTCGTGGATCCCACCGATCGCGAGGCTCTCGTGCGCGCCTATCACACCGCGCTCGACATGCCCGCGACGGAAGAGCGGGCGCGGATGCGGGGCCTGCGCCGGGTCGTCGCCGGCAACGACGTGTTCCGCTGGGCTGCCGGCTTCCTCGGAACACTCGACGCGCGGACGAGCCGGCGGCGACCGCTGGCGCTGCGGCTGGGATGATGGCACCCCGTGACCATCATCACCGCAGGCAGCGGTCGCGGCGAGTAGCTTCTCCCGCATGTCGTCGCCGCCGTCGACCCGTGTAGAAGTCGTTCGCACCCATCTCGAGCTCCGCGACCTCGCGGAGCTGCGGCCGGCGCCCCTGCCTGCGGAGCCGGTCGCGCTCCGGCTGCACCGCCCCATTGGCGCCGCCGAGTACCGCGCGCTGTACGCCCTCGTCGGCGAGCGATGGCTCTGGCGCGACCGGCTGGTGTGGACCGACGCCGAACTCGATCGCTACCTCGCCTCACCGGACGTGCAGGTGTGGACGCTGAACCTCGGGGGCGCGACGGCCGGCTACTTCGAGCTGCAGCGGCATCACGATGCCACCGTGGAGCTCATGTACTTCGGCCTCGTCGAGTCGTTCATCGGTCGCGGCCTCGGTGGCTGGCTGCTCACGCGTGCGGCCGAAGAAGCGTTCGCCGCGGGCGCGCGACGCCTGATCCTCAACACGTGCACGCTCGATTCCCCACACGCGCTTCCCAACTACCTGGCGCGCGGCTTCACGATCGTACGCGAGGACCGCTACGTCACCAGCGTGCCGGCGCGCACGCACCTCACGCTCGAGGGGGCCGCCGAGTCGGTGTAGTGACGTAGTGGTCGTCTAGCGGCGAGGCTTGCCACGGCCGCGCCGCCCTGCGCCACGGCCACGTTCGCGCCCGGCCGGGGAACCGCGCTCTTCCCCATGGCCAGCCCCGCTCGAGCGCTCCTCGCGCTCCCGCCGTCCCGGGCGGCTCGGGCGTCCCCGCCCCTCGCGCAGGCCGCGCTTCGCATTCGGCGCCACGCGGTCGCGCCGCCGGCTCCGGTTCGCCTCGCGCTGTTCGTCACGCTTGCGGTTGAACCGCGCGATCTCCTCCTCGGTCCACGGCGCGTCGAGTCGTGCCTGTAGTTCCTCCAGCGAGCTGGCGCGGACGGAGCCGCGCTGCCCGCGCGCCACCACGAATCGCAGCGGGCGGTCGAGTACCGGCAGCTCGCTCTCGGTGAGGGTGCGCGCCACCTTCTCCGGCAGCCGCAGGCGCGCGACGCCCTGCACGCCGCCCTTGGCACCTTCCTCCACGTCGTAGTCGACCTCCACTTCGCGCCCACGCACCTCGGTACGCGAGGGCAGGTCGTCGTACGCCGCGCGAGCCGAGCGCGGGGAGAGCGCCTCCAGCTCGGCGGACAGATCGAGGTCCGCCTGCTTGAACTCGGTGAGCGAGTGCACGTCCGCCAGGCGGGCCTTGTACATCGCGGCGAGATCCGCCTGGCTCAGCTTCGGTAGCGTTCCCCCCGAACGACGCCACCCTTCGCGCACGGCGTCGATGAGGGGCAGGTTCCGCTTCACCGCGAAGTGCCGTGCCTCGCCGCGGGCGAGCGCGTCGGCCAGCACCTGCCGTGCTTCGTCCTCGCGGCCGGACGGAAAGACATCGAACGCCTCGACCTCCCGCTCCAGCTCGAAGCCGAAGTACTCCACGCGGCGTCGCAGGACGAGCGGGGACTTCCGTCGCTCGGCGTCGTACTCCAGGGTGGCGTCGTCGCTCGTCGCGAAGCGGCGGATGATGTCCATCGGGAGCTGCGTACCCTCGATGGACGCACGTGGGTTGCCGAAGCGGTCGGCGAAGTAGCGCAGCTCGCCGGCGATCGCGCCCCAGCTTCCGCACACGCTCGTCTTGCTGACGCGCGCCTCCTCGCCCCACGCCGTCTCCTCGTCGATCACGAGGTCGAACGGCATGTACTCGGCGAGCAGCAGCGCGAAATCGCGGCGCGTTCCTTCGTGCGCCATGCGCATCGTCGCCGGGAGCGGCATTCCCAGCCCGCGGTAGACGCTCGCCATCGCCAGCGCCGCGTCCTCCAGCGCCTTCACCAGCACCCCGCGCCGCTCCGCCCACTCGGCCACCTCCTCCTCGTGGAAGAGCTGGCGCGGCAATCCGTACACCTCGCCCACGTAGCCGCATTCCCGGTACGCCTCGGCGTAGACGTTGTACGCCGTGAGGTGATCGCTGCCGGGCACCACGAGTCCCTCGAGGTCGCGTTCCTCACGCGTCATGCGGTGCAGGCTGTCGATCCCGCTCATCACGGCAAGGTACGGCACCAGCTCGTCGCTCGCGTTCACGAGAAGCTCCGCCCACTCGCGTTCCACCGGCATCGCCTCCACCAGCTTGCCGTAGCGGGTGAGCCGTCCGTTCTCGATGATGCCCCGCCCTTCGAGGAAGCGGACCGCGCGCCGGTAGGCGATGCGGTCGAGGGGCACGGGGAGCTCCAGCTCGTCCGCCGCCACGCCGAGGTCGGCACAGGTGATCGCCACGCGCTCGCTGTCTCCGGCGAGCTGGAACTCGGGCTCGGTCGGCTGGAGCGAGAAGAAGTCGATGTCGCGGTCGCTGAGGATGAACACGCGGCCTCCCGCCACGCGGCCGTGCACGCGCCCCGCCATCTGCAGGATCTCGTTCGCGCCGAGGTGCAGCTTCGTCAGCACGTTCTTGCCGCGATCAACGATGGACGTGAAGCGGGTGTCGTCGATGATGACCGTGTCCAGCCCCTGCACGTTGAGCGCACTCTGTCCCGCCGCCGTCATGGCGAGGAAGTAGGGCTTCCGCTCCTCGCCCTCGAGGAAGGGCCGCAGGACGCGAATCGGCTCGCCGCCGTGGTAGAACGCCGTGTTGATGCGCGGGGCGGCCATCTGCACGTGCTCCGCCGCCTGCTCCACGCCCTTGCGCGTGGGCACGAACAGCGCGACGCCGCGCTTCTCCTTGTAGGTGCGCTGGAGGAACTTCTCGTCGAGGAACTCCCCGACCTCCTTGTTCACGACGTCCACCTTCGCCGCCTTCTGCGGATCGAACGCGTACACCTCGAGCACGTCCGCACTGTCGAGGTAGTTGCGGTAGAACGTCGGATCCACCGTCGCCGACAGCCAGATGAACCGGCAGCCCACCCGCTTCCCGAGCGCGAGGCAGAGCTCCAGCTCGGCGGAGGTCTGGTGGATCTCGTCGACGATGAGCGTGTCCTGCGGCAGGATGTCGCCGT
>CAMLIU010000012.1 GCA_946479995.1 uncultured Gemmatimonadota bacterium
AGATCCGCGGCAACAACACCATCCTCGGCTCGTTCGATCCGCTCTACGTGATCGACGGCGTCATCTATTCCAACGCGACGATCGCCAGCGGTCGCGGAGACGTCTCGGATGCGGCGTTCGCCACGGCCGAGGACGACGCCGTGAACCGGGTGGCCGACATCAATCCTGCCGACATCGAGAGCATCGAGATCCTGAAAGGTGCGGCGGCGTCGTCCATCTACGGCTCCAAGGCGGCGAATGGCGTGGTGATCATCACCACCAAGCGCGGACGCGCCGGCGAGACGGACGTGCACCTCACGCAACGGATCGGTCAGTTCCGCCCCAGCCGGACGCTCGAGAGCCGGCACTGGACGGAGGCCGAGGCGGTGGCGAAGTACGGTGCGGGCGTGGCCCACTGGTTCGACAACAACCCGAACCCGTACTTCAACCACTTCGATCAGATCTTCACCCCGGGCAACTTGTCGTTCGAGACGCTCGGTGACGTCTCCGGCGGGACGGACAAGACCCGGTACTACCTCGGCGTCACCAACAAGCACGACGGCGGCATCGAGCGGAACACCGGCTTCGATCGCCAGGGCCTGCGCCTCAACCTCGACCAGAACCTGAGCGAGAAGGTGACGGCGCACGTGAACAGCGTGTTCAACCGGTCCACCAACGATCGCGGCTGGAACAACAACTGTAACAACTTCGCCTGTCACGGCTACGCGTTCGCCTACACGCCGAGCTTCGTGGACTACAGCGCGAAGGACGCGAACGGGTTCTACCTGACGCCTGACTGGGGCATCAAGGCGAACCCGATGCAGACCACCGACCTCGCGAAGAACCACGAGGAGACCGACCGCTTCACCGGTGGCCTCACCCTCGACTGGAACGCGATGACCCGCGAGCGCCAGTCGCTGCGCTTCGTCGTCGGTGGCGGACTGGATGTCTTCCAGCAGGCGAACGACATCTGGTCCCCGAACGAGCTGTTCACCGAGCGCACACAGACGCTACCCGGAGCGGCGGTCGAGAACCAGGGCAACAGCCGGTACTACAACTGGAACGCCAACGCCATTCACAACTATTCGGGGCGCGGCTTCTCGCTTGGCACCTCGGGTGGACTCCAGTACGAGGATCGCCAGCTCCACACGAGCCGGATCGAGACGACGAACCTGGTGCCCGGCCAGCGGAACGTCGGCATGGGATCGAACACCACCGGGACCGAGGAGCTCACCCAGGAGCGCACTGTCGCCCTGTACGGCCAGGAAGAGATTCGTTTACTGAACGAGATGCTGCTCGTGCAGGCCGGACTCCGCGCCGAGCGCAGCAGCGTGAACGGTGATGTGGAGAAGTACAACATCTTCCCGAAGGTCTCGGCGTCCTATCGCCTCCTCGGACTGCTCGGCGAGGGGAGTGAGATCAAGCCGCGCATCGCCTACGGCGAGACGGGCAACCTGCCGACGTTCGGCCAGAAGTTCACCGTGCTCGAGACGCCGCAGCTCGGTGGCACGACAGGCTTGACCGTCGCTGGCGCGGCCGGCTACTCCGGCGTGGAGCCGGAACGCGTGAAGGAGATCGAAGTCGGTCTCGACGGCATCGCGATGAACAGCCGCGTCACCTGGGAGCTGACCGGATTCCGCCGCAACACCACCAACCTGCTGCTCCAGCGCGTGCCGGCGCCGTCCACCGGCTTCAGCAGCCAGGTCTTCAACGGCGGGAAGATCCAGAACCAGGGCATCGAGGCGTCGCTCGGTGTCACGCCGGTCCAGCGCCGGAACCTCAACTGGGTGTGGCGCACGACCTACACGCGGTACACGAGCGAGGTGCAGGACCTTGCGGGCCTGCCGCCCTTCCGTCCGCCTCTCTCCGGCTTCGGTGGACTGGGCGTCACCTTCATCGAGGTGGGCAAGCCGCTCACGCAGATCCTCGGCCACGCATTCGACGCGAACGGCGACCCGACCGGCAACCAGCAGATCGGCAACACGGCGCCCGACTATCGCATCGGCATGGTGCACGACGTCAACTACAAGAACTTCGCGCTGAACATGGTGCTCGACTACCAGCACGGTGGCGACATCATCAACCTGACGCAGTTCCTGTACGACGACTCCGGCCTGTCCGCCGACTACGGTTCGGCGGCGTGGACGTACCGCATGAAGGGCTACAACAACGGCGTGATGACGCCCTACATCGAGGACGCCTCCTTCCTCAAGCTGCGCGAGCTCAGCCTGTCCATGCAGGTTCCTGATCGCTTCATCCGCGGCGGGCACCTCGGCGCGAAGAGCCTGCGGCTGAGCCTTGCTGGCCGCAACCTCCTCACCTGGCAGCGCTACTCCGGCCTCGATCCCGAGGTGGGCAACCTCGGCAATGCGG
Source organism: uncultured Gemmatimonadota bacterium (assembly GCA_946479995.1). The sequence goes on from CAMLIU010000012.1 coordinate 2,353, forward strand.
CCATCCGCAACAACCTCGACGTGGCGGCCTATCCGCCGAGCCGCAGCATCTTCTTCGAAATCTCGGCGGGCTTCTAACCATGACGATGAATCGAAAGCATCCGATGGCGCGCGCTGGTCGCCGCCGCATCTCGATGGGCGCCGCGCTCGGCGCGCTGGTCCTCGTCGCGTCGTGCAACAACTTCGACGTGCAGAACCTGAACTCGCCCACGGCGGAAACCCTCACGAACGGCGCGACGCGGGACGTCCTGGCGCGCACGGCGGTCGGCGTGCAGATCCAGGCGCTGAACGACCGCGCCGGCATCATCCAGCAGTGGGGGATCTACGGCCGCGAAGGCTGGAACCTGCTCGGCAACGACCCCCGTGAAACGGGTGAGGAGATCAGCGGTCCGCAGGACGCGGGCGGCCGTGCCGGTGGGATCTGGACCAATCAGTACGCGGCGATCCGGACGATCAATACCTACCAGGCGACGGTCCAGAACGCAGCGGGGCTCACCGACGCGGAGAAGCGTGCGGCGCTCGGCTTCTCGAAGACGCTGGAGGCGTGGCACCTGCACATCGTCGCCCTCCGCAGCGGTCCGGTCGGCATGCCGGTGGACGTGGACCGTCCGATCTCGGACGACCCTGCGCCGCTGGTGACCTTCTCGGAGGCGATGGCCGCCGCCTCGGCGCTCATGGACGAGGCCTATGCCGACCTGCAGGCTGGCGGAAGCTCCTTCCCCTTCAGCTTCGTGCCGGGCTACGAAGGCTTCACCACGCCGGCCACCTTCGCCAAGTTCAACCGGGCGCTCGCGGCCAAGCTCCTCGTGCACCGGGCGACCTTCGTGAACTGCACCACCTGCTGGGCGGAAGCGAAGACGGCCATCGACCAGTCGTTCATCACGACGGCCGACCTGCCTGCGTCGCTGAAGCTGGGCGTCTACTTCGGCTACACGGGTGCCGCGAACGAGGCGAGCAATCCCGTGACCGAGGCGCTGACGTCGGACCGGTACTGGGTGCACCCGTCCATCATCACCGGGGCGCAGCTGCAGCCGAATGGACAGCCTGACAAGCGCCTCCTGGAGAAGACCGCACTTGCACCGGCTCCGCGCACGCTGAACGACCTGACCGGATCGTACAAGCCGGTGATGTACAACGACCCCGCGACGCTCGCCCCCGACCCGGGCGCCGACATCCCGTGGATCACGAACGAGGAGCTGCTCCTGCTCCGCGCCGAGATTCGCTGGAACACAGGGGACAAGCTTGGCGCGATCAGCGACATCAACCTCGTGCGCGTGAACGCCGGCGGGCTGGCGCCCACGACGCTCACAGCGGCCAGCCCGGACTCGGCGTTCATCACCGAGCTGCTCTACAACCGGCTCTACTCGCTCATGTGGACGCAGGGGACGCGGTGGATCGATGCGCGGCGCTACAACCGCCTCAACACGCTGCCCATCGATCGGCCAGGTGACGTGATTCACCCGAACATGCTCATCCCCGCCAGCGAGTGCGACGCGCGCGGTCTCACGGATCCCTGTTCGGTCGGCGGCGGCTGACGTACCACTGACTGGCAATCCGGGTACTTTCGGAACAGCCGGCGTCCGCGATGCGGACGCCGGCTGTTCGCGTGCGCGAACCGTCGGCGAGGCTCGACCGGACGAAACGAATCGCCGGGCGGCATTCGCGGTGACTGGACGCGGCCAGCGCGGGGGACCTCCGGTAGGCAATGGCGGCCATCAGTACCTTAGAAGAGGTCGAACCGCCTGCACTCGCATTCACGGGCGAAGTGACGCTGAGCGGACAAGCGAGGTCTAGGGTGTCTTGACGGAATAGCCAGGACGCCGTATTTCGTGTCCGCACCCGCGCGCCCTGATCTTCCGGGTCCCTCCCGGACGCGCGAATCGGACCAATCGACACCCTTCCCGAGAGCCCCGAGTCGACGACCAGGTCCGACTCGTCCCCCGCAGCAGTACAACTTTCCCTACATCGGAGGAGCAGTGAAGATCCGCACTGTCATTCTTGGCGTGCTCGCCGTGCTGGCCGCGAGTGCGGCCCAGGCACAGCAGCGCCGCATCACAGGTCGCGTTACCGGCGAGGGCGGAGCGTCCGAGCCCCTGGCCGGCGCGTCCATCACCATCGTGGGTACCACCATCGGCGCCTACACCGGGGTTGATGGCCGCTTCTCCGTGATGGCGCCCAGCGGCCCGGTCACCCTCCGCGCACGCCGCATCGGCTACACCGCGAAGACGGTCGAGGTGCCGGCGGGCCAGAACGAGGTCGAGATCGCGCTCGTGAAGGACGTCCTCCAGCTCGAGGCACAGGTCATCACCGGTACGGCCACGGCGGTGTCCAGCCAGAATGCCGCGAACGCCGTCTCGGTGGTCAGCGGGGAGCAGCTCACCCGCGTCGCCGCCCCGACCATCGACAACGCCCTTCAGGGCAAGGTCCCCGGCGCCATCGTGTCGCAGAACTCGGGAGCGCCAGGTGGCGGCACGCAGATCCAGCTCCGCGGCGTGTCCACCATCCTTGGCAATTACAGCCCCCTGTACGTCGTGGACGGCGTGATCGTGAACAACAACTCGATCAACAACGGCCTCAACGTCATCTCCGGTGCCGCGCGCGGCAACTACTCGTCCAGCCAGGACCAGTCGGTCAACCGCATCGCCGACCTGAACCCGAACGACATCGAGAGCATCCAGATCCTGAAGGGCCCCTCGGCGTCGTCCATCTACGGATCGAAGGGCACCAACGGCGTCATCATCATCACCACCAAGCAGGGCCGCGCCGGCCGCACGAACGTCGACTTCACCCAGCGGGTGGGCCGGTCGACGCTGGCCAACAAGCTCGGGACCCGCTGCTTCAAGTCGGCGCAGGAATACGCCGACTGGGCCGCCGACGTCGCCGGGGCCGACACGCCGGCCGAGATCGCCGACAACATCGCGGCGTACAATGCGGCGCCGGTGAAGTGTCACGACTACGAGGACGAGTTCTACTCGAATGACCAGCTCTCCTACGAGACGATCGCTTCGGTGCGGGGCGGCACGCAGGGTGGGACCACCTACTTCGTCTCCGGCCTCGCCAAGCAGGACAACGGGCTCGCGCCGAGCGACTACTACAAGAAGCAGTCGCTGCGCGTGAACGTCGGCCAGACGATCGGCTCCCGCCTGCACCTCAACGCCAACTCCGAGCTGCTGCACACCATCACGCAGCGTGGCGTGAGCGGCAACGACAACAACGGCATCAGCCCGGGCAACATCTTCTCCGCCACGCCGTCGTTCATGGAGCTGCGCCGCAATGCCGACGGCACCTTCCCGGAGAACCCGTCGCCCCTGCTCGCGGGTTCGAACCCGTTCCAGAACGCGGACATCATCAAGACGCCGGAAAGCGTCTTCCGTCTCCTCGGCAGCGCGTCCGGCACCCTGAACGCGTACTCGACCGAGCGCCAGACGGTCGACCTCACCCTCACGGGCGGTCTCGACAGCTACGCTGACAACGCGAAGATCGTCTCGCCGGCGTACGGCTACACCGAAGCGTCGGCGCAGGGCGCGCTGGCCGGCACGCTGTTCAACAGCGACGCCAACTTCGTGAACGCCAACCTGAACGGCTCCGTCGTGCACCGGCTCGTGATGCCCGCGTTCACGGCGCAGACGTCGGCCGGCTTCCGCCAGGAGCGCCGCCAGTACACCATCACCCAGATCACCGGCCGCGGCGTCATCTTCCCGACCGTCACCAGCGTGTCGCAGGCTGCGCAGACCTTCCCGAACCAGAACCAGGACCTGGTGAAGGACTTCGCGTACTTCGCGCAGGAAGAATTCTTCGCCCTGCAGGACCGCCTCCTGCTGACCGCCGGCGTCAACGCCGAGCGCTCGAGCAACAACGGCGACCAGAAGAAGTTCTACACGTATCCCAAGTTCTCGGCGTCGTATCGCGTGCCGATGCTCCCGTCGTTCGTCAACGAGCTGAAGACGCGCCTTGCCTACGGCATGGCCGGCAACCAGCCGACCGGGGGTCGCAACACCTTCCTCACCACGCTCCTCTACGAGGGCGTGACGGGCGCGCGCTCCTCCACCGTCAAGGGGGCGGAGAACATCAGGCCGGAGAAGGCGACGGAGCTCGAGGGCGGCCTCGACCTCACCGTCTGGAACTCGCGCGTGCGCTTCAGCGCGACGATGTACCGCAAGCAGATCGATGACCTGCTCCTGCAGGCGGCGATCGCTCCCTCCACCGGTTTCACCTCGCAGTACATCAACGGCGGCCAGATCGTGAACCGCGGCGTGGAGCTCGAGCTCGACGCCACGCCGTACGAGCGTGGCAGCTTCACCTGGGTCTCCAACACCACGTTCTCACAGGAGCGGGGCAAGGTGACGTCGCTGCCGGAAGGGGTAAACCCGTTCAACCCCGGCGTCGGGTCGTTCGGCACCTCGTACGGCAACGCGTGGATCCAGCCCGGACAGTCCACCACGGTCATCCAGTCGTACAACGGCTGCAGCATCCCGCTGCCCGCCAGCGGTCGCTGCCCGACGGCCTCGAAGACGATTGCGCTCGTCGGGGACGCGAATCCGGACTACGTGATGGGCTTCAACAACTCCTTCACGCTGGGTCGGGCGCGGCTCACCGGCCTCGTCGAGTGGCGGAAGGGTGGGGACGTCGTGAACCTCACCAACAACTACTTCGATGGCTACAACCTCGCAGCCGACACGCTGACGTCGCAGAAGCGCATTGCGGCCTGGCGCACCGGCCTGCCGGTGTACGTCGAGAATGCCGGCTTCGTGAAGCTCCGCGAGATCACGCTGGGCTACGACCTGCCGACCTCGCTGACGCAGAACCTCATGCGCGGCGCGCTGCAGAACGCGCGGCTCGAGCTGAGCGGACGCAACCTGTACACCTGGACGAACTACTCCGGCTACGACCCCGAAGTCTCGAACTTCAGCAACCAGCCGCTCGGTCGCATGCAGGACGTGACGCCGTACCCGCCGTCGCGCCAGTTCCTCTTCTCGATCATCACCTCCTTCTAGTCGACGGTGACCCTTCATATGCGGAAGTACACAACGGCACTCACCGCCGGCCTGCTCATGGCGGCGGCGTGCAAGGACAACCCGGTGGTCCCGCCCGTGGACGCGCCGACCACCAATGCCGTGAGCGGACAGCTCACGGCAGCCGGGGTCAAGACGCTCGCGCTGGGCGTGCTGGCCAACGACCGGAACCTCGTCAGCGAGCTGTCGTACTCCAAGCTCCCCGAGATCTATGCGCGCGACATGTACCGCATCGATCCCAACGAGCCGCGCTACGTCACGGAGACACTCGCCGGGACCCCCGACCCGGGTAGCTTCTCGGGAAGCGGCGGGTGGACGAACGGGTACGTCACCATTCGCGCCGCCAACACGCTGCTCGCGGCACTGCCGAATACCCCCGCCTCGCAGGTGAGCCCGGCACAGCTGCAGGCGACGACGGGCCTCATCCAGACTTTCAAGGCGCTGGAGTACTACCGCGTGCTCGAGCTCCGCGACACGCTCGGTGTGGCGCTGCAGCCGGACAATGATCCGAACACCGTGGGACCGATCGTCTGCAAGGCAAAGGCGCTGGACTACATCGCCGCGCTGCTCGATTCGGCAAACACCGCCCTCGTCGCGGCGGGAAGCGCCTCGCTGCCCTTCACGCCCCCCACGGGCTTCACGAAGTACGGACGTGACTACAGCAAGGCGGCCAACCTCGCCCTGTTCAACCGCGGCCTGAAGGGCAAGGTGGACGTGTACCGCGGGCTGCAGCATCAGTCCCCGGTAGCCGGCGCGTTCACGCAGGCCATCTCGGAGCTGAACACGGCGCTCGGCACTTCGGTCCCGGGTGGCGTCCCCTCGTCGCAGTTCAAGACCGGGCTGTACGTGACGTTCGTCGCCGGCGGCACCGAGAACGCGGCGAACCCGCTCTCCGACTCGCGCATCGGCGTGAATCCCAAGGCGCAGGCGGCGCTTCAGTCGGGTGATACGCGGGCGTCCAAGATCATCCCGCGGTCGACCATCTCGGGCAGCGGCATCTCGACCAGCGTCACGTACGTCGGCGCCGACGCCGGTAACGCGGCGAATCTCACCAATCCCATCGCCATCCTCCGCGACGAGGAGCTGGTGCTGCTTCGCGCCCAGGCCTACTTCGAGGCGGGCCAGCCGGTGAATGGCCTCGCCGACCTGAACTCGGTGCGCACCTTCTACGGGCTGCCCGCGCTGACCCTCGTCGACGTGCCCACGCTCGATGCCCAGCGCGATGCGGTGCTCTACGAGAAGCGGTACTCGCTCTTCTTCGAGGGCCCGCAGCGCCTCGTCGACCTGCGGGCGTACGGAAAGCTCAAGGCGGGTGTCACGACGCCCGAGGTGTCGAGCGATCCGTTCAATACCGCCATCCCGATCCCGAAGACGGAGGCCGACGCCCGCGGCGGCCGCGATAAGCTGGCACCATCCTGCTCGTAACGATGTGATGCCTCGCAAGGGCACGGCGGACCCGTCCGCCGTGCCCTTGTGGCATTCCGTGGGGGCCTCTGGTGCGCCGGCGCGCCCCGCATCATGTTGGCGCAGTGGGCAACGAGGAGTGGAGAGACATGCGCTCGTGCTTTCGTCTGCCGGTGATCGTGCTCTTCCTTGCGGCCTGTGTGCGCCAGGCGCCACCCGACGCCGGTTCCGCTTCGGCGGGAAACGTCATCACCGAAGTCGAGATCGCGCATGCGCAGGCCCTCACCGCCTACGACGCCGTGCGGAAGCTGCGCGGAAACTTCTTCAGCAACCGGGGGCGAACCACCATCCTCGGCGACACGTCACCCCTTCCCGTCGTGTTCCTCGACGGCATCGAGTACGGTCCCATGACGTCGCTGCAGAACATCCCGGCGTCGCAGGTCGCGTCCATTCGGCTGTATCGCGCGTGGGAGGCCTCGACGAAGTTCGGGATGGGCAAGACGGGCGGCGTCATCGAGGTCACCACCAAGGTTCCCTGAGCCACGAGGAGTCCAGATGCGCCTCACCCTTCGTCGTGCCTTTGCCGCGCTGCTGCTCGCTTCCGCCACCGCCTGCGCCAGTGGAGGCGCCTCGGCTGCGGGATCGTCGGCGGCGTCCAACCGCTCCGTGATCACCGAATCCGAGCTGCCGACCAGCGGCACGGAGACGGCGTACGACGTCATCATGCGGCTGCGCCCCGAGTTCCTCCGCGTGCGACCCGCGCAGAAGTACAGCCTTCAGGAGGGCGCCGGAGCCTCCGGGCCTGCGCCGGCACCCGCGCTCATCGTGAACGGCCAGCGCGCCGGCGAGCTCTCCGACCTCCGCCAGATCGCCGCCACCTCCCTCCGGACGGTCCGCTACTACACGATCGAGCAGGCCAAGCGGAAGTTCGGCATGCAGTACGACGGGGGAGCGATCGAGATCGAGTACCGCTGATTGCAGGCGCAGGGAACGCGATGTGAACGACCAAGGGCCGGCCACTCCGGAGTGGCCGGCCCTTCGCGTTTCGGTGTCTCCCGCGCACCTACCCTCTGACCTGTACCCGGTACCTCGTACCAGGTACTCCGTACTTCGTCTGTCCTTACTCCCCCTCCGGATCCCAGCTCACCCGGTTGCCGCAGTAATCGCGGCGGAACTTCCGCGGCCACGTCCGGCCGCTGCGAGGGTCCTGGTAGTCGCCGGTGTGCGGATAGAAGCTGCCGGCGAACCAGTTGCAGGTCGGCTTCGCGTTCGCGTCAGCCGGCGCACGGAGGCGGTCCGCTGCCGGGCCGCTCACGGTGAACATCGGGCTCGAGCCAGTACGCCCGGTGCCGTCCAGCTCGGCGACCTGGACGACGAGATTCCGCTCCGCGTTCTGGACCCCCACGGGAAGGGCCACCGAGTCGCGGCCCACTCCTTCGGCCACCAGGGTGTACGACGACGGCGCACAGCCCATCCGGCGAGCGCAATTGGCGGCGAACCACCAGAAGTAGTAACGCGAGCTGCTCGCGCCGTTGGACACGGCGGCCCGGTAGCTGGGCATCGCTGCCGCCCTCACCTGGGCCGGACCGAACACGCTCACCGCGAGCGTCTCCGCCGCCGCGGCACTCGCATGCGGCAGCACCACGGTGGCAGCCTTCGCGGCATGCGACGGTGCGGGTGCTGCGGGGATGCCCCGTTCCAGGGACACCGAGCTCATGGCTACAAGTCGGGCCGGCGCCATGGCCGGTTCCTGAAGCGCCAGAGCGGGCGAGCAACCGACCACGACTGCAATGTATGACGACAGGGCCAGACGGACCTTCCCCTTCATGGCAACCTCCGCAACGGGACAGCAGCGGCACCGGCAGCATCGCTCGGCAACGCAGGAACGCTACGCTGCCGGGCTCGCTAACCGAAGTGACCTGCATCACCCAGACGGTTGGGCTTGCTTGAAGTCACGAGTAACCGGCCAAATCGCCGTTGGAGGGTGCTCCCTAGCGGTAACCAGCGGCCTGCATCTCGAACAGTTCGCCATACAATCCCCCCCGCCGGACCAGCTCCTCGTGGGTGCCTTCCTCAACCACCTGGCCATGCGCGAGGACGATGATGCGGTCCGCCATCCGGACGGTGGAGAACCGATGCGAGATCACCACCGCCATCCGCCCCGCCATGAGCTGGTTGAATCGCACGAAGACCTCGTATTCCGCCCTCGCATCGAGCGCGGCCGTCGGCTCGTCGAGGATGAGCAGCTGGGCGGAACGCATGTACGCCCGGGCCAGCGCGATCTTCTGCCACTCCCCGCCCGAAAGGTCCACCCCATCGTCGAACCGCCGGCCGAGCATCTGCCGGTAGCCGCGGGAGAAGCGCGGGAGCAGGGAAGACGCCATCGACCGTTCGGCGGCGTCCACGATCGGCTCCGGTGGCACGCCCGGCATCTCCGCCGTGGCGTCACGGACGCTTTCGAGGTAGCCTGACACGCCCTGGATCTCGCCCACCCCGACGTTCTCGTCGAAGCGCATGTCGTAGCGCACGAAGTCCTGGAAGATCACGCCGATGGCCTGCCGCAGCGACGCGAGGTCGTAATCGCGCAGGTCCACGCCGTCGAGCAGGATGCGGCCTTCCGAGGGATCGTAGAGTCGCGCGATCAGCTTCGTGATCGTGGTCTTGCCGGCGCCGTTCTCCCCCACGAGCGCGATGCGCTCGCCCGGCCGGATGTCGAAGCTGACGTGTCGAACCGCCCAACGCTCGCTCCCCGGATAGCGGAACCCTACGTCCTCGAACACGAAGCCGGCGCGGATCGGATCCGGCACCGGCCGGGCCCCGGGGCGCGAGGCGATGGTCGGCTGCATCTCGAAGAAGACGAACAGGTCGCGCAGGTAGAGGCTCTGCTCGTAGATGTCGCTCGCCGACAGGAGGAGCCGCTGGATGAGGTCCCGGCTACGCCCGAACGCCGAGGCAAGGAAGGTCAGCGTGCCGATGGAGATCGTACCGGCCACGGCGCGCAGCAGGATCGTCACGTACGCGGCGTAATACCCGAGGGTGCCGAGGATGGAGAGGAGCGCGCTCACCACGCCCTTGCGGATGCTGAGCGACTTGTTGGCGTCGTAGTAGCGTTGCGCAAGCACGGCGTACCGGTCGCTCAGCCACCCGGCCAGTCCGAACATCTGAACCTCCTTCGCCGTGCGGTCGCTCGCCCCGACGTAGCGCAGGTAGTCCAGCTCGCGCCGCTCCGGTGTCCAGCGGAAGAGCAGTGAGTAGCTGAGCGAGGCGAAGTGGGTCTCGCCGAGGAAGCTCGGGATGATGGCGATGGCGAGGAGCAGGAGCAGCCACGGGTTGTAGACCACGAGCGCCGCGCTCAGGGACAGGAGGGTCAGCGTATCCTGTCCCATGGTCAGCATCATGGCGATGAGGCCGATCCGCCCGGTCGTCTGGCGGCGCGCGCGCTCCAGGTGGTCGTAGAACTCCGGATCCTCGAACTGCTCCAGGTCGAGCGTGGCAGCGTGGCGCATGAGGCGCACGCTGATGTCATTGGAGAAGAGGTCGCCGAGCAGCGACTCGATCAGCGACGACGCGCGGGCGAGGATCTCCCCGACGACCACGATGCCCAGCTCGAGGGCCACCACCTGCCAGAGTGGGGTGAGGGGTGACCCCGGCTGCCGGACGAGCGCGATGACCTCGTCGATGATGAGCTTGGCCGCCCACATGGAGGACACGGGCACGAACGCCCGCAGCAGGCGCAGGACGACCATGGCCAGCGTGTAGCCGCGATGCGTCTGCCACACGAGCCCGAAGAGCTTCGGCACGTAGCGCAGCGCCGCGATGCGCTCGCGCCACGTCTTCGGTCGTTCCTCCTCCGCCAGCTTCAGCCGCCCCCGCGGCACCATCGGATGGGTCATGCGGGGAAGCTAATTCCAATGTCAGCGCGCGAGGTGGCTCTGCGCGGCGAAGGGGCGCCTGGGGCAGGTGTACGTCTCCATGCCGAGTTGTCGCACCTGCGGCAGGGCTCCTCTCTCTGGACGGCTCCGTGTCAGGTACCCCACCTGCGGCAGGGCTCCTCACGGCGCACCGCTCCCCGCCACGGGGAACGCAGATCTTCTCAGATCCTTCAACAGCCTGATCCACCGCGGATTCCTGCCTCGAGCGGGCCTCGGCGCACCGAGTCCATCCCCTACACCCCCAAAGCTTCTTGAATGTGTTGGAACGGCCTCGGGAGGCTGCTCGGCGCGAGGAG
>CAMLIU010000013.1 GCA_946479995.1 uncultured Gemmatimonadota bacterium
GGACGCTCGGCACCCAGGGACTCACCGTCTCCTGCATCGGGCTCGGCCTGATGGGAATGAGCCACGCGTACGGCTCCCCCGAGGAGCGCGACGAGGGCGAGTCCATCGCCACCATTCACCGCGCCATCGAGCTCGGCTGCACCTTCCTGGACACGGCCGAGGCGTACGGCCCCTTCCGCAACGAGGAGCTCCTTGCCCGGGCGCTGACGCAGCTCGGCACTGGCGCGCGCGACAAGGTCGTCATCGCCACCAAGTTCGGCTTCCGGTTCAGCGAGAGCGGCGCGATCGACGGCGTGAACAGCGAGCCGGCGCACGTGCGCAAAGCGGTGGAAGGCTCCCTCCGCCGGCTGCAGACCGATCGCATCGACCTGCTCTACCAGCATCGCGTGGACCCGAACGTCCCGATCGAGGAGGTGGTGGGCACCATGGCCGACCTGGTGAAGGAAGGAAAGGTGCGCTTCCTCGGCCTGTCCGAGGCCGGGGAGAAGAACATCCGACGCGCGCACGCGGTGCATCCCATCTCGGCGCTCCAGAGCGAGTACTCGCTGTGGGAGCGCAACCTCGAGCCGCGAATCATCCCGCTCCTGCGCGAGCTCGGGATCGGGCTCGTGCCGTTCGCGCCACTCGGCCGCGGCTTCCTCACCGGCGCCGTGAAGCGCGCCGAGGAATATCCGGAGGGCGACTTCCGGCGCGGTGACCCGCGCTACCAGGGGGAGAACTTTGACGCCAACGTGCGCGCCGCGTCGGCGGTACGCGACGTGGCAAGGCGCGAGGGCGCGACACCGGCGCAGGTCGCGCTCGCCTGGCTGCTGCACAAGGGCTCGGACATCGTCCCCATCCCCGGCACGAAGCGGCGGAAGTACCTCGAGGAGAACGTCGCCGCGGCCGACGTCCGTCTGGACGCCGACGACATGCGCAACCTCGATTCGGCGCTGGCGCCGGAAAGGATCTCCGGGCCGCGCTACAGCGAGAAGCAGATGGCCACGGTGGACCGCTGATGCCGGCGCACGAGGCGCAGCGACCACGCGTCATCTGCCACATGATGACGTCGCTCGACGGACGCATCCTCACCGATGGCTGGCCCCTCTCGCCGGAAGGACGGAAGCAGTACGAACAGGTGCACGCGAGCTACGATGCGGACGGCTGGCTGTGCGGCCGCGTGACGATGGAGCAGCACTTCGCCCAGGGCACACGCGCGGAAGCCGAGGTGAAGAAGGAGCACAAGGGCGCGCCGCGCGAGGATTTCATCGCGCCCGGGACGCACGAGTCGTACGCCTTCGCGCTGGACGAGCATGGGAAGCTCGCCTGGGATTCCAACGACATCGACGGCGACCATGTGGTCGCGGTCCTCTCCGAGCGCGTATCCGACGACTACCTCGCCTTCCTGCGCGGCAAGGGGGTGTCGTACCTCCTGTGCGGTGCACGCGACGTGGACCTCGCGCTCATGCTGGAGAAGATCGCCGCGCGCTGCGGCGTGAAGACGCTGATGCTCGAGGGGGGCGGGAAGATCAACGGCAGCCTCCTCCACGCCGGCCTGATCGACGAGGTGAGCGTGATCGTCTCGCCGGTGGTGGACGGCCGCATGGGAACGCCGGCCCTGTTCGACGTGGAAGCCGAGCACGTGAAGCCGCATCGCCTCGCTCTGGAATCGGTGGAGCGGCGCGCGGATGACACGCTCTGGCTGCGCTATCGCGTGGCCACTGGGGGAGCGTGACTGCACGATCACCTCGCGTCGGGACCGCTGAGCCGACGAAGGACGCCTCAGACGGATCAATCGCCGTCCGTCCCGCCACCCGCGGCGACATGCGCGTCGTCGGCCGCCTCGGCGCGCTGCTCGTCCGTCTGCATCACGACTTCGATCCCCAGCGCTTCATGGCCGCGTCGGCAGGTACCGAGCAGGGCTATGGCTCTTTCCTCGGCACCCAGCTGTCGAATCCCGACGTCCTCGTCCTCGTCGCCGAGCTCGCTGGCGAGGTCGTCGGCTACACCTACGCCGGCGTGGAGGGGGTTGACTACATGTCGCTGCGCGGGCCGGCAGGGGTGCTGTACGACATCGTCGTCGATCCCGCGCACCGCGGCCACGGCGTAGGGAGGACGCTTCTCGACGCAACGATCGCGGCACTCGCGCAAAAGGGCTCGCCTCGCGTGGTCCTCTCCACCGCGCAGCAGAACGAGGCGGCGCAGCACCTGTTCGAGCACGCCGGTTTCCGGCGGACGATGATCGAGATGACGCGCGAGCTCGACGACCAGGCGACCTGACACGATGGAGCAGCGAGCGCTCGGTAACAGTGGACTGCAGGTTCCTGTCATCGGCATGGGCACCTGGCTCACCTTCGACGTCCACCGCGCGCCCGAGATCGAGGATCGCCGCGGGGTCGTGGACGCCGCGCTCGAAGCCGGCACCACGCTGTTCGACACGTCACCGATGTACGGCGCGTCCGAGGAGGTGCTCGGGCGTCTGCTCGCCGGCCGTCGCGACCAGGCGATCGTCGCCGACAAGGTGTGGACCTCCTCGGCGCGCGAGGGACGCGAGCAGGTGGAGCAGGCGCTGCGTTGGTACGGGGGCCGCGTCGACATCTATCAGGTGCACAACCTCGTGGCCTGGCGCGAGCACCTTCCCCTGCTCGAGACACTGCGCGAGCGCGACGACGTGCGTGTGATCGGCGCGACGCACTACCAGCACTCGGCCTTCCGGGAGTTGATCGACGTGATGCGCTCGGGCCGCATCCAGATGATCCAGGTGCCGTACAATGCTGCCGATCGGCTGGTGGAACGCGAGGTGCTTCCGCTCGCCGCCGACCTGGGCATCGGTGTGCTCGTGATGCAGCCGCTCGGGACGGGGAAGCTCGTCGGGCGCGCGCCGCCGGCGCGCGAGCTCGCGCCACTGGCGCGATTCGGCGTGCGCACGTGGGCGCAGGCGCTGCTCAAGTGGATCGTGAGCGACCCGCGCGTGCATGCGGTGCTGCCGGCCACGCGACACCCGTCTCGCGCCACGGAGAATGCGGAGGCAGGAAACCCACCCTGGTTCGACGCCGAGGCGCGTGACTACGTCGCGCGGCTCGCCGCGCGCTGAGCGGCCCGTCGCCTACAGGAGGAACATCCCGAGCGCCGCGCCGAACATGATCAACGTGGCGAGCATCACGACGATCCGCGCGCCGAAGGAGCTCGGCTGGCCGTGCATCAACGTCGTGTCCGATGCGGCGAGCAGGATGCCGACGAGCAGGAATGGCGCGAGCACGCCGTTTATGACGGCGGTCCAGTACAGCGCAGCCACGGCGTTGACGTTGGCGAAGTCCATCCCGATCCCGAGCGCCACCGAGCAGGCGAAGGCCGCGTAGAATCCGGGGGCGCGGTTGTACGGCTCGTCCATCCCCTGCCGCCACCCGAAGATCTCGGCGAACGCGTAGGCGCCGGAGCCGGCCAGTGTAGGAATCGCCAGCGCACCGGTGCCGAGCAGCCCGACCGTGTAGAGGAGCGAGGCGAAGCGGCCGGCCAGTGGCGTGAGGGCCTCGGACACCTGCCGCGACGTGGTGAGGTTGGTGAGCCCTGCCTTGTTGAGCGTGAGCGCGGTGGCGAGGATGATGAAGAACATCGCGGCGTTCGAGAAGAAGCCACCGATGGTCACGTCGATCCATCGCGTGCGGATCTCGTACGGCTTCGCGCCAACCCGGTCGGCCACGCGCCGCCGTCCCAGCCCCTTCTCCTCCTCCACCTCCTGCGATGCCTGCCAGAAGAAGAGGTAGGGGCTGATGGTCGTGCCGAGGATCGCGACGAGGGTGGCCCACGCGCCGCCGCCATGCGGCATCTTCGGCACGAAGGTGTCGTGCGCCACCACCGACCAGGTGGGGCCGATGTAGAAGGCGGTGATGACGTAGGCCACGAGCACGAGGGCGAGCCACTTCAGGGTGCCGGCGATGGTGACGTAGCGGAGCCGGATGGTGGCGACGGCGATGCCGACGCCGAGCAGGACGACCCAGAGATGCGAGTTGACGCCGGTGAGGAGCTCTGCCGCGTCGGCCATTCCCGTGAGGTCGGCACCCACGTTGATCGTGTTCGCCAGGAAGAGCGCGACGGCAGCGACGAGCAGCACGGGGCGCGGGAACTTGTGGCGAAGCGCGGCGGCGATCCCCTGACCGGTGACCATGCCGATGCGCGCGCACATCGTCTGGACGGCCACCATGAGCGGCCAGGTGAAGAGGGCGGTCCAGAGCAGCGAGGTGCCGAACTGGGCACCGGCAATGGAGTAGGTGGCGATCCCGGACGGATCGTCATCGGCAGCGCCGGTGACGATGCCGGGGCCGAGGCTCTTCCAGAAGGCACGGATGCCGACGGGCGGTGGCGCCTCGCGCTCGCGCTCGCGCCGTTGAGCGGACCGTGCGTCGTGCTCGATCCTGGGTGCCATCGTTCTTCGGTGAGGCGTCCCTTGCTGCCGCAGAGAATCGAGCCGTAAGGATACTGCTCCGTTCGCTCCCCGGAACAGGGGAGGCGCGGCGCACCGGGCTTCTCCAGCTTCGTCGGTGCCGGCTCGCGCCTTGCCCATGCGACCTCGCCAGCATTCACACACCGACGAGGACATCCGCATGCCCGACGCGAAGCACCGTGACATCTACGCCAGCACGCCCGACGGCGGCGTGCAGCTCGCTTCCAGCACCGACCGCTGGCACCTGTTCGACGATCACGTCCACCTGGCCCCGTCGCGGAAGGGTGATCCGAGACTGCGCCGCTTCGACGCGGAGCTCATGCCGTTCGTGGACAGCCTCGACCGCGGCGCGCTGCTCGTGATCGACATGCAGAACGACTTCTGCGCGCCGGGTGGCTGGACCGACGCTTCCGGACTCGACTACAACGCCTGCCGCGCGGCGATCCCCGGCGTGCAGCGCGCGGTGAAGGCGGCGCACGCCCACGGCATGTGGGTGGTCTGGGTGTACTGGTCGAACCGCGAGGACCTGCGGAATCTTGGCGCGCCCACGCTGTACGCGTTCAAGCACGAGCCGTCGCAGAAGGGGATCGGCGAGCCGCTCGGCAAGGGCCGCGTGCTCACCGAGAACACCTGGAACTCGGAGATGGTGGACGAGCTCAAGCCCCTCATCCGCGACGAGGACGTTCGAATCGAGAAGGTCCGCATGAACGGCTTCATCGGGACGCATCTCGACCAGGTGCTCCGCACCCAGGGAATCTCCACGCTCTACTTCAGTGGCGTGAACGTGGACCAGTGCGTGGCCACGACCATGGAGGAGGCCTGCTTCCGCGACTACAACTGCGTGCTCCTCGAGGACGCCTGCGCCACCTCGAGCCCGGACTACTGCAAGCAGTCGGTGGTGTTCAACGCGAAGCAGTGCTGGGGCTTCTGCACGACGACGGCGAAGTTCGCGGCGCCGAGTCCGGTGAAGGGCTGAGCGCTCACCGGGCGCAGCGCCGCAGCGTGTGTGGCAGGGCGAGCCCTAGAACGCCACCGTTCCCGTGACCATGAAGCCGTTGAACTTCCCGCCGTTCCGGATGTCGGTCGCCGGGAAGTCGTTGTACTTCTGCGTCACGTACTCCGCCTTGGCGAGGACGATGGGGGTGACGAACCACCCGCCCCCGAACTCCCCGCGCCTGACGGAGATGTCGTTGGCGATGTTCGGCAGCTGGCCCTCCACGCCGTCGTACCGGCCCGCCACGTAGAGGCGGTTGCCGGCGAAGCGATACACCACGTCCGCCACCTGCTGGCGCAGCGTGCGCTTGCGCGCTTCCGCGTCACCCTTGCCGGTGACAGTCTCGATGTTCCCGAACAGCTCCAGCCCAGCCAGCTTGATGAACGGGTTCACCACGTAGGCGTGCACGGAGTTGGCGAAGCCGGGGCGGAGCTGGCCCGACCAGGCGTTCGACTGCTCGTTGGAGGCGGTGTTCTCGAGCACGTCGTAGAACGGCGAACCGGCGCGATCGCCGGTGAAGATGGTGTTGCTCGCCGCACGCCAGTTGGCGTACGCGGAGCCGGTGAGGCGCACGCGCAGGTCGGGCGTGAGCTGGCGGTCGAAGCCGACCTTCTCGATGAAGCTCGCCGACCGCTGCTTCGGCTGCGTGACCTGGCCGTGGACCTCGCCCCCGGTGATGGAGCTCATGACGAGCCACGGTCCCGTGCGGAAGTAGAGCTCCTCGCCGATCTCCGTCGTGAACGCGTCGAGGATGTAGTTGCCGACGAGCGGGTTGTAGAGCGACTGCCCGTTGTCGCTGCGGCGGAAGTGCGCGTCGCCGTAGTTCACCTCGAAGTGCCCCGCCTTCAGCGTCACGTACTTCATGATGGTGTTGAGGAGCGGCACGTCGAGCGGGGACTGGTCCACCAGCAGGTACCCGTCCTTCACCCAGGTCTCCTCGTGGTGGCGTGACGACAGGTAGCTGGACAGGGCGACACGGATCCCCGGTGCCACCTGCGCGTCGAGGTACAGGTTGGCGACGGCGTTGTTGAAGCCGTTGCCGATGGTGATGAGCCGGTTGAGGTCCGTGCCGTTCACGACGCGCGGCGCGGCGGTGTTGCTGTGGCGCAGCCCCTGGAACTCCTGCGTGAACGCAGCGCCCCACTGGAGGGAGAAGCCCGTCACGACGAGGCTGTCCTCCTTGGGCGGCTCGAACATGTTGAGGCCGCGCTCGTCGCGCGGCCGGAAGTGCTCGACCCGGGTCGTGGCGACCCAGTTGGAGAACGCCGGCGGAATCGGTGTCTCCGGTTGCGTGGCCTGCGCGCCCAGGGCGAGCGGCATCGTCAGCAGGAAGGCCGTGGAGCGGAGGAGCGTGCGCGCGAAGAACGGTCCACGCGGCGACGCAGTCGGTTGCCGAGGTGTCATGATGATCTTCGGGCTGGAGGTTGCGGCTCGTCGCTAGCGACGAGCCGCCGTGAGGCGGAAGGTGATGGTGACGTCGGAGCTCGTGCGAAGCGTGCCGAGCATGACCTTCACCGGCTGCACGCCGAAGTCGGTCGTCCTGATGGGCGCACTCCCGACGATCTCTGCGCCCCCTGACGTATTCGGCGTAACCGACGCATGCACGTGGACCGGCTTCTCCACGCCGTTGATCGTCACCATGCCGTTCATGCTCACGTCGTAGCTGTCACCCTTTCGGGTGGCGTCGTACGAGGTCATGCGGTAGCCGATCGTCGGGTGCTGATCGGCGTGCATCGCTTTCCGCAGGTTCTTGTTCATGTCCCCATGCCCGCAGTCGAGCGACGACACGGGGATGCTGAGCGTGAGCGCGGTGAGCTTGCTGCCGCTCTCGGTGGCAGGAAGGTCAGGTACCTCCGCCGTCGCGGTGAAGGTGGGCGTGGCGCAGGTCCACGCGTGCACGTTGGACTTGCCCTCGATGACGATCTTGCTCGCCGGGGCAAAGGTGACCGCCTGCTGCGCCAGCGCGGGCACGGCGGGGGATGCGACTGCGGCAGGGAGCAGGAGCCGTAGCACGACTGCTGTTCGTGGACCGAGCATGGAAGCGCCTCCGGATGAGTTGGCTAGCCACCCACGGTTTGCCCGCAGGGGCCACGCGACCGCCCCTGCTCGATCTACAGACCAGCGGATCATGGAGTTGGCCACCGCACCCACCCGACCACCCCTTGCCTTCAGCGGATGGATATATATCTTACTACTAAGATATTATCACGGTGGGCTCGACCCACGTCCAGGAGGAACACCATGTCCGTCATCACCGGCCTGCACCACGTCACCATCAACTCCGGCGATCCGCAGGAGAACCTCGACTTCTACGTCGGGGTGCTCGGCATGCGCCTGGTCAAGAAGACGGTGAACCAGGACGCGCCAGAGACCTACCACCTGTTCTACGCCGACGCCGCAGGCACGCCGGGTACGGAGCTGACCTTCTTCCCGTGGCGCGGCATGCCGAGGGGACGTGCCGGCACCGGCTCGACGAGCGAGGTCGCGCTCGCGGTGCCTGGCGGGAGTCTCGCGTACTGGGCGGAGCGGCTCGGCGCACAGGGCGTGGCCAGCGTCGAGCGGAGCGTTCGCTTCGGCGAGTCCGTGCTCACCTTCGAGGATCCGCACGGCGTCGCGCTCGCGCTCGTGGAGACGAGCGATCCGCGCGAGTTCACGCCGTGGGCGGACAGCCCCGTACCAGCCATGCACCAGGTGCGCGGGCTGCACGCCGTGCGCCTCGTCGAGGCGTCACTGGAACCGACGGAAGGCTTCCTCGTGCGCGGGCTCGGCTTCGAGCTCGTCGGGGAGGAGGACGGCTGGCGCCGCTACGCCGTGAACGGGGGCGGTTCCGGTCGCGTCGTGGACGTCCGGGTCCTCACCGACGGCCAGCGTGCGCTCTCCGGCGTGGGCAGCGTGCACCACGTGGCGTTCCGCGTGGCCGACGAGGAAGCCCAGCAGCGGGCGCAGCAGCAGGTTCGCTCGGCGGGCGGGCGCACCACGGAAGTGATCGATCGCTTCTGGTTCAAGTCCATCTACTTCCGCGAGCCCGGCGGCGCGCTGTTCGAGATCGCCACCGACGGGCCGGGCTTCACCATCGACGAGGACGTGAAGAACCTCGGAGAGCGGCTCATCCTGCCACCCTTCCTCGAGCCGCACCGCGCGGAGATCGAGCGGGTGCTGCAGCCGGTGACGGAGCCGCGAAGCATCGCGGCCAGCTGACCGGCAGCGGGGAAGGCGGCGCGGCCGGCACAGTCCGTGAACTGTGCCGGCTTGCGTGCTGCACGACCGGCGCGCGCGACCCTTCGCCATCCTTGCATGAAGAAACGCTGGCCCGAGCATCTCTGGATTGTCCGCCACGGACAGAGCGCCGGCAACGTGGCGCGCGACGCTGCGGACGCAGCCGGCCTGTCCGTGATCGACATCGCCGAGCGCGACGTGGACGTTCCGCTCAGCGAGCTCGGGGAGGAGCAGGCCGCGGCGCTCGGCCGCTGGTTCGCCGCGATGCCTGTCCGCCAGCGGCCGACCACGGTGCTGACCTCTCCCTACCTGCGCGCCCGACAGACCACCGAGGCGATCCGGCATGAAGGCGGCTTGCATCCCGACGTCTGCATCGAGGTGGACGAGCGGCTGCGTGAGAAGGAGTTCGGGATCCTCGACCGCCTCACCCGCGCCGGCATCGTCGAGCGCTTTCCCGAACAGGCGGAAGCGCGTGCCCGCCACGGAAAGTTCTATCACCGGCCGCCCGGTGGTGAGAGCTGGTGCGACGTGATCCTGCGCCTGCGCAGCGTCCTCGACACGCTGAGCCTTCATCACTCCGAGCCCGGCTCGCGCGTGCTGATCGTCGCGCACCAGGTGATCGTGCTCTGCCTGCGCTACCTGTTCGAGGGGATGACGGAGGCGGAGATCCTCGCCATCGACGCCGCCGGCGACGTCGCGAACTGTGGCGTCACGGAGTACGTGTTCGAGCGCGCTCCCGGTGCACCCGGCACCGCGGGCGGGAAGCTGCGTCTCGTGACCTACAACTTCGTCGCGCCACTCGAGCAGGCCGGCGCCCCGGTCACGGCGCGCCCCGACGCGCCGGCGGCAACCCGATGACACGGCGCTCGCGGCGGGGACGCGCCGTGACGCGCGCGCTCCTGCGACGCATGCCGCTGCCGCCGCTCCACAGCGACGACGACAAGGAGAGCCGAGGACGCGTGCTCGTGGTCGGTGGAAGCACGCTCGTGCCGGGCGCCGTGCTGCTCGCCGGCGAAGGTGCCTTGCGCGCGGGCGCGGGCAAGCTGCAGCTGGCCACGGTGCGGGGCGCATCGGTGGGACTCAGCCTCGTGCTTCCCGAGGCGCTCGTCATGCCGCTCGCGCAGTCGCGCGCAGGCGAGATCGCCGGGGCTCGCGCCGCGGCACCGCTGCGTCGATACGCGCGCGCCGTCGATGCATTGCTCATCGGCCCGGGGATGGCAACGCTTCCTGCCGTCGGCGGCCTGCTCGCGACGCTCGTTCCGCAGCTGGCCGACGACGCGACGCTCGTGCTCGATGGCGCCGCCGTCGTGGCCCTCGCCGCGCATCCGGCGCTCCTCGCCTCGCTCGGCGGGCGCGCGGTGCTCACGCCGCACGCCGGCGAGATGGCATCGCTGCTCGGCGTGGACAAGCAGGACGTGGAGGCCGATCCTGCCGCCACGGCATTGCACGCCGCAGCGCGGTTCGCCGCCGTGGTCGCGTTGAAGGGACCGACGACGTGGATCGCCGACCCCGACGGCGACCTGCTCTGCTATGACGGCGGCTCGGTGGGGCTCGGCACGTCGGGCTCGGGCGATACCCTGGCCGGCATCGTCACCGGCCTGGCGGCGCGCGGCGCGCCGCCGCTGACGGCAGCTGCATGGGGCGTGTGGGCCCACGGCTCCGCAGGGCGCATCCTGGCGCGACGCGTGGCGACCGTGGGCTTTCTCGCCCGTGAGCTGCTGGCGGAGGTGCCCGCGCTCGTCAGTCGTTGACCAGCTTGCGCAGCGCCTCGAGCGTCCGCGCCGCGTCGGCGTTGGCCACCGAGTCCGACGCAATCTGCTCCACGAGCTTGTCATCCCGCCCGTACAGGTCGTTGCCGAAGTAGAGCTGTCCGTCGAGCGTGTACGTCGTGAAGTAGGTGATGTAGACGGGGAGCTTCTGCGGCAGCCGCACGCTCACGTTGTCCTTCCCCTGCTCGTATTCCTGCACCTTCTCCAGCGGCCAGCCGAGCACGTACTGCGCGAGCTCGTCGGGCTTCTCCAGGCGGATGCAGCCATGGCTGAAGGCGCGCACGTCCTTGTCGAACAGCTCGTGATTCGGCGTGTCGTGCAGGTAGATGTTGAAGTCGTTCGGGAAGAGGAACTTCACGAGGCCGAGCGAGTTCTTCCCGCCCGGCCGCTGCCGGATGCGCCGCACGCCGCCATCCCGGTAGTACTCCATGTTGTTCGCCTCGAGATAGCCGGGGTTGGCGGCCACCTTCGGCGCGATCTCCTTGCGCTGGATGTCGGGGGTGACGAGCCAGTAGGGACGGAACACCACCGACTCCATGGAGTCGGCGAACACGGGAGTCTTCCTCCCCTCGTACTCCTGCCCGACGATGACCTTCATCTCGAGCACCTTCTGCCCGCTGTCGTACGCCTGCAGGCGGAAGGCGGGCACGTTCACGAAGATGTAGCGCTGCCCGAGGTTGCGCGGCAGCCAGCGGAAGCGCTCGAGATTCGCGGCGATCTGCGCCAGCCGGTAGTTGGCCGGCACGTTCAGCGACTGGAGCGTTTCCTCCCCGAGCATGCTGTCCACCACGATGCCGTGATGGGCCTGGAACTCCGCCACCGCACCCGCCAGCGCGCGATCGTAGACGTTGGGGCGCGCGCTCGAATCCTCGGCGGCGCCCGAGCTGTCCACGCCGAAACCTTCCGCGGCCAGGCGCTCGCGCAGGGCGGCCAGGCGCTCCGGCGCGTCCTTGTCGCCGCGCTTGAGCGCCTTGCCCGCCGGAACCATCGGCCAGCCACCCTTGTTCACGATCTCGCGGAAGCGGGCCATCTCCTTCTGCAACGCGGCATAGTCCTCGTCCTGCGGCCGCATGAGGGCGATCCCCTGGTCCAGCGAGTCGGAGCGCAGGCTCAGCGCGACGGCGCTGTCCAGCTGCTCGCGCCCGGCGTCGATGTGCCAGTCCTGCGCGAGCGTCTTGGGGTTCGTCTGCCCGCTCAGCAGGTCTTCGGAGAGCGCGATGTAGGCCGTGGTGAGCAGCACGTCGGCGTTTGCCAGCTGCTGCGCCGAAGGCGTCTTCGACTGGCGCACCTCGCCGATCGTCTGCACGAGCTCCGTGAGCGGGTAGGCGTCCAGGCGCAGGGCGTCGCTGTCGGCGCTGGCGACCGCCTGCAGCAGCGCATTGGTGCGCGCTCGGTTCGGTCCTTCCGACTCCATCCACAGCGCCTTGCCAGCGTATGCCTTGTAGAGGCGCTGCACGTGCTCCCAGCGGCTCGCCGGAAATTCCTTCGGGCGTGGGGCGGCGAGCCGCTGGCCGATGGCCGAGTCGATGGCGGCGGCGGGCACGCCTGCCACCGTCTCCACCTGCGCGGGCTTCCAGTTGTGGGTGATCTGCCGATGCTTGTGCGGCAGGGGAACCTTGCCGCAGGCGGACAACAGGGTGATGCCGGCTATGATCGCGACGCGGATCGCTCCGCGCGTCCAGGGGTGTCGCATTCAGCTCTCCACGAGTGGACTTCAGCGGGCCGGAGGCCCGCCCTGCCATAAGGCGAAATGCGGGCCAGACGTCGAGCACGCCTTTCGCGTTGTCTTCCCGCTGGCGATCGTGCGTGACCCGGTTGCCTCCCCACCTGTCTCATCATCGACATGCCACTGCGCCAACCCGCCCTCCGCCTCACCAAGCTGGCCACGCTCCTCGTCGCTGCGGCCAGCCTCGCGTGCGCCGACCGCGTGCAGCGCGCGGCAGACGGAGAGGTGAGCCTGCCGGTCCGCTCCCGGGACACGACGACCGCCTCGACGACTCTCGCGCGAGTCCCGGCAGACACGGTGGATTCGCTCTTTGCGGCGCGGCGCGCGACCGTGATGGACCGGACTCCCATCGGTCCCCGTCCGGTTCGCCGTCCGGCCTCCGACAGCGCCGCGCCCCGCGACAGTGCCGCGCCCCGCCCGCGCTGGCGCATCGGGCCGAAATCGGGCGACCGGCATCCCGCCTTCCGCGACACCGGAAGCCCGCTCGACTCGCTGTGGCCGGTGAAGGGGCCGGCACCATTGCCGGGAAGCATCCTTCCGGCGAGGCGGATCGTCGCCTTCTACGGCAATCCCAAGTCGCGGCGCATGGGCATTCTCGGCGAGTTCGATCACGAGGAGATGCTGCGCAAGCTCGACTCCGAGGTGGCGGCGTGGAATCGCATCGATCCCGCGACGCCGGCGATTCCCGCGCTGCACGTGATCGTGCTCGTCGCCGACGCGACGCCCGGCCCGAGCGGCAAGTATCGCACGCGGCACGACAGCGCGATGATCGAGAAGGTGTATGGATGGGCGCGCAGCCGGAACGGGCTCATGTTCGTCGACCTGCAGGTGGGCCAGAGCACGCTGCAGGC
>CAMLIU010000014.1 GCA_946479995.1 uncultured Gemmatimonadota bacterium
CGCGCGCTGGCAATTTCTTCCTGGCCGCTGACGGTCGTCGTCAGCGGATGCCTTCTGCGGCACGCACCAATTGGTATTGTTTTCTGCAGAGCCCGCTTGTCGGGCTCTGCCCTTTTATGTGCCACGTGAAACGTCAATCTTGGCGTTGGCGGGCTCTAGTGATGTTTCACGTGAAACACCTGCGACCTTCTCCTCGCGAAGCGGAGCGGGAAGGCTAGATTACGGCCTTCGGCGTGCCGGCATCCCCCGCCCAACCCCCGCCGCAGCGCCGCACCGTTCGCCAAACGCCATCCAGCAGGGAGCCGTGGCCCGCGTCATCGCGATCGCAAACCAGAAGGGCGGCGTCGGCAAGACGACCACCGCCGTGAATCTCGCCGCCAGCCTCGCCGTCGCCGAGCGCCGAACGCTGCTCATCGACGGCGACCCCCAAGGGAACGCTACGAGCGGCATCGGCGTCGCCAGAACGGACTTCGACCGGACCACCTACGACGTGCTCCTCGGCGAGGCCACCATCGCCGAGGCACGGCTGCGCGAGGTGCAGTTCAAGCACCTCGATGTGCTGCCCGCCACTCCGGACCTCGCTGGCGCCGAAGTCGAGCTCGTGGACGCCGAGGCACGCGAACGCCGCATGCGGAGAGCCGTCGACGCGATTCGCGACGACTACGACTTCATCCTCATCGACTGCCCCCCCTCACTGGGCCTCATCACCCTCAACATGCTCGCGGCGGCCGATGCGCTCCTCATCCCCCTGCAGTGCGAGTATTACGCGCTCGAGGGCCTGAGCCAGCTGCTCAACACCGTGCACCTCATCCAGCACGGCGTCAACCCGTCGCTCGCCATCTCCGGCGTCCTGCTCACCATGTACGACGCCAGGCTCAACCTGTCCCGCCAGGTCGCGACGGACGCCCGCGAGTACTTCGGATCCCAGGTGTTCGAGACCGTCGTCCCGAGGAACGTCCGCCTCGCCGAAGCCCCGAGCTTCGGAAAGCCCATCGTGCTGTACGACGTCCAGAGCATCGGCGCCCAGGCATACATGGCCATCGCGAACGAGTTGATCGCGCGTGAAGCTGGGTCCGCCACACCGCCTGTCTCCAACGCCAGTGTAGCCGAAGCGGCGTCCGAGCCCGAGGTGACGGCATGAGCGCGGACGCCCCCCGCCGCCTGGGCCGCGGCCTCGAAGCGCTCATCTCGACTGCCCGACAGCAGCGAGAGTCCTCGACCGCGGAACCGGTCGCGAGTCCCGCACCGGGGAGCGACCTGCAGCGGGTGCGCATCGCCGACATCAGCCCGAACCATTTCCAGCCTCGCCGCACCTTCACGGAATCGGAGCTCGCCGAGCTCGAGGCATCGCTGCGCGCGAACGGACTGCTTCAGCCCATTACCGTCCGACCGAAAGGGCAGGGAAAGTGGGAGCTCGTAGCTGGTGAACGTCGGCTGCGCGCCGCCACGAGACTGGGGTGGACCGAGATCCCGGCCGTCGTCCGCGATTTCGATGACCGCGCCATGCTCACCCTCGCGCTGGTGGAAAACCTTCAGCGGTCCGACCTCAATGCCCTCGAGGAAGCAGAAGGATATCAGCGGCTGATCGACGAATTCGGACTCACTCAGCAGCAGGTCGCTGACGCAGTAGGGAAGGACCGCACGACCATCACGAACCTGCTTCGCGTGCTCAGCCTTCCGCCCGCCATTCGCGAGATGGTCGAGAAGGGACTTCTGAGCACCGGCCACGCCCGCGCCCTCCTCGCCCTCCGCGATCCCCGAAGGCAGCAGGAACTGGCGACCGAAGTCGTCGCGAAGCAGCTATCCGTCCGTCAGACCGAGGCTCGCGCTCGCGGCGAAGTCGACGAGACGTCAGCGGCACCAAAGAGGGGAGCCGTTCCGGGGGCCTCACCGACGTCCGGGCGATCCACCGATCCTGCTGTGCGCCGCTTGGAAGAGCAGCTCCGCCGACGGCTCCAAACCGACGTATCCATTCAGCAAAGCGGAGACGGGAAGGGCGCGGTCCGCCTCGCGTTCTACAGCGCGGACGACCTCGAACGACTGCTGGACCTCATGCTGGGGAGCAGCAGAAGCGACTTCGACTAAGAAACGGACGTTTACCTGCTGAGAGAGCGTATCGTACTCATCCGTATATGCACAGCTATGCCCAGAGTTCTCAACAGGGGGATAACTAGCTGCAGCGCAACAACTTACCAAGCTACACATGCGGTTTGAACACCGGTTCTCCACAGCTTTCCACATCCTGCTCGCCGCCGCCGTGCTCGCCTGCGGCGGCAGCACCGATCGCTCTGCGACCCCCGACAGCGCCGGCGCGAAGACCTTCCGCGTCGCGCTCCTGACGCCCGGACCCATCAGCGACCAATCGTGGAATGGGGGCGCCTATCAGGGTCTCCTTCGAGTCCGGGACAGCCTGGGCGCCCAGATCAGCCATATCCAGACGAAGACCCCAGCCGAATTCGAGGAGCAGTTCCGACAGTACGGCGCGCAGGGCTACGACCTCGTGATCGGCCATGGCTTCGAGTTTCAGGACGCGGCCAAGCGGGTGGGTCCCGACTTTCCGCGCACTGTCTATGTGACCACCTCGGGAACCACCTATGGCGGCAATGTGGCCGGCATCGCCTTCGCCTTCGCGGACGCGTCCTATCTCGCCGGCATCCTCGCCGGCCGTCTGACGCACTCGGATACCGTCGGCGTCATCGGCGGCACCGAGCTGCCGCCGGTCAAGGAGAGCTTCGAGGCATTCGCCCGCGGCGCCCGCTCGGTCAGACCCTCCATCACGATCCTCACTTCGTACATCGGCAACTGGGACGACGTGAGCGCCGGCAAGGAGCAGGCACTCGCCCAGATCCAGCGGGGGGCCGACATCATCTTCCAGAACGCCGACGCCGCCGGACTCGGAGTGTTCCAGGCGGCGCGCGACTCGAAGCGCGCGCTCGTCATCGGCTCCAACGCCAACCAGAACGGGGTCGCCCCCGACGTCACCATCGGCAGCGTGGTGATCGACCTGCCCCATGCCTTCCTTACCGTCGCCCGCGAGGTGAAGGAAGGCCACTTCAAGCCGCGCGTCATCGAGCTCGGTACGAAGGACGACGTCGTGACGCTCGTGCTCAATCCGGCGATGAAGACCCGGATCCCGCCCGCCACCCTCGAACTGGTGGATTCACTGAGCGCCGAGATGCACGCCGGCCGATTCGCCGCGCCCTCCGGCGCCATTGCGAAGTGACCATCGCATGACGGAGACGACGCATCCCCTCGCCGAGATCGCGCAGCATCTCGACACGGTGCTCCGCACCGCCGAGATACCCGACTATCCGGGTGCTCACAACGGAATCCAGGTCGAGCACGCAGGTCGCGTGCGCCGCTGCGCCGTCGCCGTGGATGCATCGCTGCGTACCATCCAGGGCGCCATCGACGCGGGTGCGAACCTGCTCCTCGTGCACCATGGGCTGTTCTGGTCGGGGGCGCAGCCACTGCGCGGACGCCACTACGAGCGCGTCCGTCGGCTAATCGCCAACGACGTCGCCGTCTATTCGTCACACCTGCCACTCGACCTTCACCCTACCCTCGGCAACAATGCGCTCCTCGCCGAGGCGCTCGGCCTCGTGCCGAGCGAAGGCTTCGCCCGCTTCCAGACGATCGACGTCGGCGTGGCCGGCACGTCCGACATCGAGACATCGGCACTGGCCGACCGCCTGCGGACCATTGCGGAGCGGGAGGGAGGAGCGCTCGTCGCCGTGGGCGTAACGCCGGCGCGGCGCACTCGCCGGTGGGGGATCTGCACCGGCGCCGGCGCGTCCAGCGACACCCTGCGCGAGGCTGCTGCACGTGGCATCGATACGTTGATCGTGGGTGAGGGGCCGCAACACACCGCGGTGGAAGCACCGGAGCTCGGCATCGCCGTCCTCTACGGCGGTCACTACGCCACCGAGACCTTCGGCGTGCGCGCGCTCGGTGCCGAGATAGAGCGCGTCTTCGGCTTGCCGTATTCGTTCATCGCCGCACCGACCGGCCTGTAACACTCACCGCATGAGCGTCGCTCCCCCTGCGCTCGCGCTCGAGCACATCTCCAAGCGCTTCGGACCCGTGGTGGCGCTGAACGATGTCTCGCTGCGCGTGGAGGCACGGCACGTCCACGCCCTGCTCGGCGAGAACGGGGCGGGCAAGACGACGCTCATGCACGTGGCTTTCGGCATGGTGACGCCCGACCATGGCGCCATCCGCGTCCACGACGCTCCGGTCACCGCCCACTCCCCTTCGGGCGCCATCGCGGCGGGTATCGGGATGGTGCATCAGCATTTCACGCTGGTCCCCGCGATGACTGTCGCCGAGAACATCGCCCTCGGGGGGCGCGGTCTGCTTCGTCGCGACGCGATGGCCGACGTCGTACGGGAGATCGCCGCGGCCACCGGATTCGCGCTCGACCCCGACGCCCGCGCGGATACGCTGTCCGTCGGCGCGCAGCAGCGAGTGGAGATCGCGAAGGCGGTGGCGCGTCGAGCGCGCGTGCTCATCCTGGACGAGCCAACCGCCGTCCTCGCGCCGACAGAGGGAGAAGAGCTGCTGCGCTGGGCCAGGCAGTTCGCCGATGCCGGCAACGCCGTCGTACTCATCACGCACAAGCTCGATGAGGCGCTCGCTGTGGCCGACCGCCTCACAGTGCTGCGTCACGGGCAGGTCGTGCACACCGGTCCGGCCGCCGACGTATCGCCGCGCACTCTCGCCGCGGCGATGCTGGGAGGAGAATCGCATTCGCCCCACGGGGAACTCGTGCATGCGACGAGATCCGGAAGCGCTCGCCGCTCGAACGCCGCGACCGATGCGGCCGTCATCCTCGCCGCCCATCAAGTGACCGTGCACGACGAGCGCGGCCGGCCGCGGCTTCGCGACGCCTCGGTTGCGGTGCACGCCGGCGAGATCGTCGGTGTTGCCGCGCTGGAGGGCGCCGGGCAGTGGGAGTTGCTGCGCGCCCTCGCGGGGCGCATTGCCGTAGACAACGGTCGGATCGAGCGGCCAGCACAGGTAGGCTTCGTACCCGAGGACCGCCACCGCGACGCGGTGCTGCTCGACCGCCCGCTTACCGACAACGCGGCGCTGCGCGGCGCGGGTACCCGGCGAGGACGCATCCCCTGGCGCAGGGTGCGGGAAGGCACCCGCACGCTGATGAGCGACTTCGACGTGCGAGCGCCCGGGGCGGAGGCAGTCATGCGAACCCTGTCCGGCGGCAATCAGCAGAAGTTCGTCCTCGCGCGCGAAATGACGCCGCTCATCCTCCGGCAATCCGCATCGACCGTCGGCACCGCGGCGCTCGTCATCGAGAATCCCACGCGCGGGCTCGATGTGCGCGCGATGGACGAGGTGCATGCTCGGCTGCGTGCGGCACGCGACGACGGAGCGGCGGTCCTCGTCTACTCGAGCGACCTGGACGAGGTGCTCGCGCTTGCCGACCGCGTTGTGGTCCTGCACGCCGGAAGCGTCCACGAGGTGCCCGCTGATCGCGACCTGATCGGCCGCGCCATGCTTGGCGCCGCCTGACATGCGCAATGCACGCCGCGCCGGATGGACGCTGCTCGTTGGCCTCGGCAGCCTCGCGGCGATCGTCGGCGCGACCGCGCTCCTGCTGTTCGTTGCCGGCTACGACGTGCCGCGGGCACTCGCTGCCCTGTGGACCGGATCGGTGGGCTCCTGGTACGCACTCACCTCGGCCACGCTCGTGCGCGCGATCCCGCTCATGCTCACCGGGTGCGCCATCGCCATCGCCTTTCGTGCCGGCGTCTGGAACATCGGCGCCGAAGGGCAGCTTCTCACCGGGGGCGCCGGCGCCACCGCCATTGCCCTGCTGCTGCCGGGCGCCGGCGTGATTGCGCTCGGGCTGGCCCTCGCGACAGGCGCGGCGGCGGGCGCCGGGTGGGCCGGCATCGCCGCCGCGCTGCGAGCACGCTTCGGCGTGCTCGAGGTGATCAGCACCATCATGCTCAACTTCGTCGCGCTGTACACGGTGTCGTTCCTGGTGCGCGGTCCGCTCCAGGAGCCGACGCACGCCTATCCCCAATCCTCGAGCATCGCCGACGCGGTGCACCTGGCACGCATCCCGGGTGCGGGCCGGCTGCACGTCGGAATCGTCGTGGCGATCGTCCTCGTGGTCGCGGCGGGATGGGTCATGCGCCACACCGCCGCGGGATACCGCTTGCTGGCCGTGGGCGAAAGCCCGACGGCGGCGGCGAGCGCAGGGATGATCGACGTGCGGCGCGTGACCACGCTGGCGTTCATTACGAGCGGCGCACTCGCCGGCCTGGCGGGCGCCGTCGAGGTCCTCGGCGTGACGTTCGCGCTATACGAGGACCTCTCGCCCGGCTACGGCTACACCGCCATTGCGGTCGCGCTGCTCGCCGGACTGGATCCGTGGCGGGTGATCGCCACGTCCTTCCTGTTCGCGGCGCTGGAAGCGGGCGCCGGTGCGATGCAGCGCGATGCCGGCGTGCCGTCCACCCTCGTATCCGTCATCGAGGCGTTGCTGATCCTCGGCGTCGTCGCGGCACAGGCCCTCCGTGCGCGGCGACTGGCCGTCGCGGCCGCCACCGAGCTCCCTCAGGAGAACGCCGCATGACCGATGCCCTCACGCCCTTCCTGGCCGCCACGGTCCGCACCGCCACCCCGCTCGCGCTCGCGGCGCTGGGGGAGATGCTCGTGGAACGTACCGGCATCATCAACATCGGCCTCGAGGGTGCCGTGCTCGCCGGCGCGTTCGGCGCGCTGGCGGGCGCCACGGCGGGAGGCGTTGCCGGAGGTTATGCTGGCGCCGTTGCCGGCGGG
The DNA here is from genome assembly GCA_946479995.1 of uncultured Gemmatimonadota bacterium. The sequence continues at coordinate 6,811 of CAMLIU010000014.1, forward strand.
CTCCTGGTCGGAGCGATTTTCGCCTTCTGCGTGCTCGTGCTGCGGGCGGATCAAATCATCACCGGGATGGCACTGACGCTGCTCGCGGTCGGCGCCACCGGGACCCTGTATCGAGCGCTCTACGGAGCGAGCGGCGCCTCGCTGCAGGCGCCCACGAGCGGGCCGGTTGCCGTGCCGGCTCTCGCCGCCATCCCGATCATCGGCGAGGCGTTGTTTCACCAGCCGGTCGTCACCTACGCGACCTACCTGCTGGTGCCGGCACTGGCATGGTGGATGGCCCGCACGCACGCCGGACTGGCGGTACGCGCCATCGGCGAGCGCCCCGATGCTGCGGCGGCCGCGGGCATCGCCGTCACCCGCGTGCGACTCATCGCCGTGCTCGCCGGCGGCGCGCTTGGCGGCCTCGCTGGCGGCACGCTCGTGCTCGCGCAGGCCGGGACGTTCGTGGAGAACATGTCGGCTGGTCGAGGCTTCATCGCTCTCGCCATCGTGGTGCTGGGCCGCTGGCAGCCGCTCGGCGTGGCACTGGGCGCACTGCTCTTCGGCGCCGCGAGCGCACTGCAGTTCGCCTTCCAGGCCATGGGTTGGAACGCGCCCTACCAGATCTTTCTCGCCGCGCCCTACCTCCTCACCCTCGCGGCGCTGGCTGGTGCGATGGGCCGCGCTCGCGCGCCCGCATCACTCGGCCGCCCGCTCTGACGCGAGCGCGCCGGTCAGCCGCAACTCGTCATCGCGCTGGACCAGCGAACGCGCCACCGGTGCGGACCAACCCGCTCGAGCATGGCGTAGGCAATGCCCTCACTGCCGTCACGCGCCACGATGAGCGACGGCGTGCCGCTGCCTCCGAAGCGCACCGCAGCGAGCACCTCCGGCGTCACCACGTCTTCCTCGCGGCCGGACGTCCGCTCGGCGTACGCGAGGCGATAGGGACCACTGGTCGCGCCGCTGTCGCGCTCCGCCACGAGCAGCGTCTGCTCCTCGAGCGGGTTGGCCTCCTGATTCACGCGCCGCACGAGGTGTGCGACGAGCGCCTGCACGCCGGGCACCGCCTGGAATCGGCGCACGTCCTCGGTGGTGAAGCGCAGCCCCTGGAACGACGGCTCCGTCGGCGCGGTGACCGACGACGCCAGGCGTGACGCCTCGGCGACGAGGGCCATGCTGTCACGCGCCGACAGCAGCGCCACCGAGTCGAGGGCGACGGGCTGCACGCGATCGCTCGCGAAGCCGACCGACCACGAAGCATCGCCACCCGGCTGGAACGCGTGCAGGGGCCAGCGCTCGCAATCATCGGTGCCCTCGCCGGTGGGCGCCCCGAGCTGCGCCGCGTAGCGAGTGCCGCCACGACCGAAGAGCACGACCGGCACTTCGGACAGGCTCACCGAATCGAGACGCGCAACGGCCTCGCTGTCCCCGGTGACCGGAAAGAGCGCGATGGCCTCGTCGCGCGACGCACCCTGCACGAGGAGCGCCGGGCCGGCGGCTGGCAGCCAGCCGTTGTCGGCGGCGGTGGCCACGGACGGCGCGGTGGATGTGACGGCCGCCGCCGCGGGCGCGTCGTTTCGCGTCACCGGTTCGCCGCGCTCACACGCTCCGAGCAGGAAGGGCAACGCGCTGGCGATGCCGGGAAGGCCGGTACGAAGCCGGGCGCGAAAGCAGCGACGTGTCATGCACCCTAATTTGGTGCCCTGCGGCAGGCCGTCAATCAGACACCGGACAATCCCATGATGGCGTTCGCATCGCCCGTCGTCGAGCATACCGCCGGTCCCCTTCGAGCGCCGTGGCACGAGCGCGCGAGCTGGGCGCTGTACGACTTCGCGAACACCATCTTCTCGATGAACGTCGCGACGTTGTACTTCGCCGTCTGGCTGATCGCCGATCTCGGCGCCTCGAACACGGCGTACGCCATCGGGAACGGGGTATCGTCGCTACTCGTCGTGATCTCCGTCCCCGTGCTGGGCGCCCTCTCCGATGCGCGCGGCCGGCGAAAGCCGTGGGTGGTGGGCTTCACCATCGTTTCGTGCGCCGCGTGCGCGGCGATCGGCGTCCTCGGCCAGCGCTCCCTGCCCGTAGCCGGCGAAGCCGTGGTGAACGGAACGACGCTGCCCGCATCGTGGCAGCCGAACGTAGGCACCTTCGCCTGGGTGCTCGTCGCGTTCATCATCGCCAACTACGCCTACCAGGCGGCGCAGCCATTCTACAACGCGATGCTCCCGGAGCTCGTGCCACCGAGCGAGCAGGGTCGGTTGTCCGGCATCGGCACCGCCGTCGGCTACATCGGCACCATCGTCGGGCTCGTGCTCGTTGCGCCGTTCTTCAACGGCGCTGTACCGCTCCTTGGTGCATTGCCCGCCACGGTGCTCGATACTCTCCACCGCCTGGTGCCGTTCACCGCGCACGGCGGCCGTGTCTCCACGTTCGTGCCCACGGCGCTGCTGTTCGCGGCGTTCTCCCTTCCCCTGTTCTTCTTCTGCCACGACCGCGCCATCGGCCGGGAGAAGGTGCCGCTCGACTGGAAGCGCGCCTTCCGCGACGTCGGGCATACGCTCCGCGATGCGCGCGACCACCACGGTGCGCTGCCGTTCATCCTCGCGTCGTTCCTCTACCAGGATGCCGTCGGCACGATCGTCTCCTTCATGGCCGTCTACGCCGTGAAGGCGATGGGATTCGCGAAGGGCGCCGAGACGACGCTGTTCCTCGTCCTGACGGTGCCGGCCATCTTCGGCAGCTACATCGCCGGCCGGCTGGTGGACCGCGTCGGGGCGCGACGGACGCTCGTCCTGACCATCTGGGGCTGGATCCTCCTGCTCATCGCCATGGTTGCAGTTCCCTCGCAGCGGGCCTTCTGGTTCGTCGGGCTGTTCATCGGCCTCATTTTCGGCGGCGTACCGACCGCCGAGCGTCCGCTGCTGCTCTCCCTGGTGCCCGAGGCGGAGGCGGGCCGGTTCTTCAGCCTGCTGCTGCTGTCGTCTCGCGCGGCGGCCGTGCTCGGACCGCTCGTCTGGAGCCTGACGGTGGATGTGCTGGAACCCACCCGTGGCAGCGGGGTGGCCTACCGCGCGGCCGTGCTCACGGTAGCGGTGATGTTCATCGCCTCGCTCCTGCTCCTGCGCCGCGTGCCCGACAAGGGGCCGCACGCCGCCCTCGCATGATGCTCTATCGCGCACTCCGGCGAGTCGCGCGCATCGCCCTCCGCTGGTACTACGCGGACGTGGAGACCGAAGGTCGCGAGCAGCTGCCACCGGTCGGCCCATTGCTGCTCGTCGCCAATCACCCGAACGCGCTCGTGGATGCGATGCTCGTGGCTGTCGCGGTGCCGCGACGGGTGCTCCTCACGGCGAAGGCCACGCTCTTCGAGCAGCCCTTCCTGGCCGCGGCACTCCGGGCCGTCGGCGTCGTGCCGCTGCGACGCGCGAAGGACGAACCGCATGCATCAAGCGGCTCGACGTCATCCACTGGCCGCAATGCCGACGCGTTCCAGATGGTGACGCGCGCGCTCGCCGGTGGCGGCACGGTGCTCGTGTTTCCCGAGGGGATCAGCCACGACGCGCCGGCACTCGCGCCACTGCGCACGGGTGCCGCCCGCATGGCCCTGATGGCGCACGAGGCCGGCGTGGCATTGCGGGTGGTCGCCTGCGGGCTGACCTACGAGGAGAAGGAGCGGCCGCGCAGCCGGGTACTGGTCCGCATCGGTGAGCCGCTGGATGTCGCGGACTGGCTCGCCAGCCACGGGCCGGACGTGCCGGCGCTCACCGTGGAGATCGACAGGCGCCTTCGCCACGTGACGTTGAACTTCGCGAGCGCCGACCGGGCGCGGCGCGCGGTGCAGCTCGCACGCACGCTCGACGCGGTGGTCAGCGATGCACCACCGCTCGCGCGTCCGCGTCCGCTCGGCCTCGAGGCCGACCTCGCACGCCGCATCGATGCGGCCAGCGATGCGCTCGCGGTGGCGCCGGCCGCGGTGGTGCAACGCGCCGATGCATTCATCGCCCGCAGTGACGCACTCGAGCGCCAGCTCGCGGCACATGGCATCGCGCTCACCGAGCTGCGGATCTCGCCGCGCGCTTGGCACGGCGCGTGGTTCCTGCTGCGCGAGTCCGCCGTGCTGCTGCTCGCCCTTCCGGTGGCCATGGTGGATCGTGCCGCGCACGACATTCCCGTGCGGGTGGCGCGCGCGGTCGCGCGCCGCTCTCTCGCGTCCGATCCTTCGCGCGACCAGCCGGCGATGCGCACCATTCTGCTGGCCGCAGGGCTGCTCCTCCTCTGGTATCTGGGCATCGGCCTCGCGGTGGACCACTGGCTCGGAATCCGCGTGGCACTCGTGACGATCGCGGTGATGCTGCTCAGCGCGAGCGCCGAGCTTGCGCTGCGCGACCATGTCTCACGCGCCTGGCGCCGCGCCGGCAGCTACGTCGCGCTTCGGTCGCATCCCGAGCTTCGTGCCGCGGCGCTCGCCGAGGCGGATCGACTCCTCGAGGAGGCGCGCGACCTCGAGCTCACGCTGGTGGAGGGAGCGATAGGTGCGCGGGGGACGCGCTAGCGCTCACGACGTGGCGGCGGCGGGAGATGTGGCCCGCCCAGGTCCCAGTGCCACGCATCGCGTCGCTCACCGGTGCGTGGATCGCGCAGTGGCTTGAATTGCAGGCGCGCCGCCGGCAATCCCGCTTCGGCCCCGTAGGCCAGCAGTCGCGCGCGGTCGGTGGACACGAGGTGCGCCATGGGGCGCCCCTTCCACACGTGCCGGTGCAGCCAGAGTCCGCCATCCATCGCGTGAATCATCCCGTCGCGGCGCGATGCGAATTCGCGATAGGCGATGCGCGGCTCGGCGTGTGATGCTTCGCCGGCGCGCTCAGCCGCGTTCATGCCGCGATGTCACTTGCAGGCGAGGATGCCCTCCGCCTGAGCCGGCGGCGGCGGCGGGGTGACCGGTCCGAAGAAAAGCGTGCACTTCAGCGGGTACGACGCGGGATGCGTGGCGGTGGCGACCCAACTACCCGGCCCGGGCGTCGCGAGCGTGATGATGACGCCTGGCGACGTACGCGCGTTGAGCAGCGCGATGTCATCGGCGTAGCTCGCGTGATCGAAGAAGTATGCCTCCTGTGCGACGGCAATGTTCCGCAGGTCGCTCTTCAAGGCGGCTTCGTTGGCCCGTCCCTTGGTGTTCTTGAAGCTGGGAACGAGGATCGCCACCAGAATGCCGATGAGCACGACCACGATCAACAACTCGATGAGAGTGAAGGCGGCTCGCGGACGGGGAGTCACGGCAGTGGCTGGCTGGGGTGAGGGGCGATCCGACTACAGCCAAGGATGTCCAGATTTCAGGCACTGTCACGCGACCCAAAGAAGAGCAAGCGCGATGCCCGGCACGAGTATCGCGCTAACCAGTTGGGAGATCAAGCGTTAGTGGCACCATAGCCGATCCGTGCCGGTGCGACGAGCACCTCGTATTGCCCGAAGCCACGCACTCTGCAAGGCGCTTCCCGCCAGTGTCGCGCCAGTCACCCCATCTTCGTTTCCAGCCAATTCCGGCCCGCCCCGACATCGACGACCAGCGGCACCGACAGGTCGGCCGCGTGCTCCATCTCGTCGCGCACGAGCGCGGTCATTGTGTCCAGCTCGACGTCCGGCACCTCGAACACCAGTTCGTCATGCACCTGGAGCAGCATGCGCGCACTCAGGCGCTCGTCGAGCAGACGGCGATGAATGCGGATCATCGCGATCTTGATCAAGTCGGCCGCCGAGCCCTGGATGGGCGAGTTGGCGGCGGTGCGCTCGCCGAATGCGCGGATGTTGAAGTTGCGATCGCGCAATTCGGGGATGTAGCGTCGACGGCGGAAGATGGTTTCCACGTAGCCGTGCTCGCGCGCGAACTCCACCATCGAGTCGAGATAGGCGCGCACCTGCTGGAAGCGCTCGAAGTAGCGCTCGATGAACTCCTTCGCCTCGGCGTGCGAGATCTTGAGCTGGCGCGAGAGAGCGTGCGGGCCCTGGCCGTAGATCGTCGCGAAGTTGATCGTCTTCGCGCGGCTGCGCATCTCCGACGTCACCGCCGTGATGGGCACGTCGAAGATGAGCGCCGCCGTCT
>CAMLIU010000015.1 GCA_946479995.1 uncultured Gemmatimonadota bacterium
CCGGCTGGCCGAGCATCGCCGCCTCGGCCTCGATGCCGCCGACGCCCCAGCCGAGCACGCCGAGGCCGTTGATCATCGTCGTGTGCGAGTCGGTGCCGACGAGCGAGTCGCAGTAGGCCTCGTTCGTGTCCTTGTTCACGAACACCGTCTGGCCCAGGTACTCGAGGTTCACCTGGTGGCAGATTCCGGTGCCGGGGGGCACGACGCGGAAGTTGCGGAAGGCATCCTGGCCCCAGCGCAGGAACAGGTAGCGCTCGTGGTTGCGCTCGAACTCGAGGTCGGTGTTGATGAGGAACGCGGCGTCGGTGCCGTACTCGTCCACCTGGACGGAGTGGTCGATCACGAGGTCCACGGGCTGCAGCGGATTGATGCGCTGCGGGTCGCCGCCGAGGTTCTTCAGCGCGTCGCGCATCGCGGCAAGATCCACCACGGCGGGCACGCCGGTGAAGTCCTGGAGCAGCACGCGGCTGGTGCGGAAGGCGATCTCCTTCTCGGCGTGCGCCTTCACGTCCCAGTTGGCCATCGCCTCGATGTCGGCCTTCTTGACGAAGGCGCCATCCTCGTTCCGCAGCAGGTTCTCGAGGAGGATCTTGAGGCTGAACGGAAGCCGGTCGCTGTTGCCCTTCGAGAGCTTCGACAGCGCGTCGAGGCGATAGATGGTGTACGTCTTCCCCGCGGCCTCGAGGCTCGCGCGGCTGCCGAATGAGTTGAGAGAAGTCATTGCTGGTCTCGCGGTGTCCGTCGGACGCTGCCGGACGGACGGTGGAGAACTGAGCCACTGCCGGGCGGAAGCGTCTCGCGCCAGCAGGCTACCTGCAATCTAGCATGGTCGCCGGGGCGACGATGAGACGATGGCGCTGTCACCCGCGCGCGGTGACGATCAGCCCCCGCCCGTCCCGCTCGGCGTGGGGTCGCGCATCTCTTCGGGCTGCTCGGCCGGGATGCTCGCACCGCGACGGTCCACGTTGGTCGCGGTGATGGCGAAAGTGGGGCATTCGTGCACGAAGCCGCCGTCGGCGGGAGACCACTCCACGACGCGCGTGCGCGCGAAGGCCTTGCCCGTCGCGTCGAGCCCCATCACGGCGGGGGCGAGCGCGACGCAGATGCCACAGCCGATGCAGCGCCCGGTGTTCACCTCCACCTGCACGCGGCGGCGGGGGAACACGGAGCCCGGCCTGTCCCAGTACGAATCGAAGCGCGCCAGCGCGCGGATGGCCGCGTCGTAACCCGCGTCGATGTTGGATTCGGTGTCCGTGAAGCTGAGCCAGTTGGCGTCGTTCACGCGCGGGCGGATCAGCACCATCGGGGGGCCCTGCCACCGCTCCAGCGGGTACTGCTGGAGGGCGTGCATCATCATCGTGGCGGCGCGCATGTAGATGGCGGCGAAGCCCTGTTCGGCCGGCGACTCCTTCCGTGACGAGTCGGAGCTGCCGACGTCGACCGCGATGATCAGGTCGGCGAACTGCGCGGCGATGGAAACGGGTAGGTTGTCCACCACCCCGCCGTCGATGCACGTGCGCTCGCCGACCGCGCCCGGCGGGAAGAAGCCGGGCAGGGCACACGATGCGTAGACCGCGTCGCGCACCGATACCTGGTCGAGTCCGGGCAGTCCCCACACCACGCGTGCGCCACGGTCGAGGTCCACCGTGTTCACCATCAGTGGCTTGGGCAGGTCGGCGAACCGGTCATCCGGTATGGAGGCAGTGACGAGCTCGCGCAGCGGTTCCTCCAGATAGATGGAGGGCGAGCGCATGCGTTCGAGCAGCATGCCGAAGTGATTGATCCGGAAGAGATCCTTCCGCTTGAGCGCGAGCGCACGCTCGGCCAGCTCCTCCACCGACGAGCCGGTGAGGTGCGCCGCGCTGATGAGCGCGCCGATGCTCGTGCCGGCGTAGACGTCGGGCACGATGCCGCGCTCCTGCAATGCGCGAAGGACGCCGATGTGGGCGAAACCCTTGAGTCCTCCGCCTCCGAGGACGAGGGCGATGCGCCTGCTCATGATCGACTGATGGCTGCCTCGCCCCGTCCCTGTTGCCGGCCTACTGGAGGTACTGGTACAGCCCGATCAGGCCGACGACCGCGCCGCCAACGGCGATCGCGGTGCCCGCATCGTTGCCGATGATGAGACCCGTCAGGAGGGCCGCTCCGCCGACCACCATCAGCGCCACGGGCTGGCCGTAACCGCCGCGCCGCGCGGGAGCGCTGGTCACCGGCGCTTCCGCATGGCGCACCGCCACGCTGGCCGAGGCGAGGGTGGGACCGGTGGTGGGCTCGGCGGCCGGTGCCGCGACTTCGACCGTTGTCGGAGACGGAGCGAGCGCGAGGGACTGTGCGGCAGCGGGGCGCGCCACGGCCACGGAAGCCACACCGAAGGCGAGGGCGAAGGGAAGGGCGATACGGGAGCGTGTGTTCATGATCTCTCGTTGGTCCGGGTTGGTGCCGAGCGGCCCCGGCGATCCGCCGGAATGGTGGCGCGCGTGCGGCACGTGGTCTAGTCTTGCGAGACCTCCGCTGCAAAGTACTGACCGTCGCCGTCATTCGCGCGTAACGCCACCGGTCGTCGCCGCGCCGCGCCTCATCACGCCACCCGTGTCGATCACCTTGTTCGTGCCGCCCGTCACACTTGCGTCCGCCTCGCCGCTCGAGCCGGCGTGAGCGAGCAACCGACCGCGCCCGCCGGGACGCGCGAGGGCCAGCTCGTCCGCGTCATCGGCACCTGGGGGCTCGCGGCGAGCATCGTGAACGTGACGGTCGGCGGAGGCATCTTCCGCCTGCCCGGCAGCCCTGATGTTTCCGGCCGCCTGGGCGCCGCGGCACCGCTGGCGTACCTCGCCTGCGCGCTCGTGATGGGACTGGTGGTGCTCTGCATCGCCCAGGCGGGAAGCCGCGTCTCCCTGACCGGTGGGCCATATGCCTACGTGGAAGCCACCTTCGGCCGCTACGTGGGCTTCCTCGTCGGCGTGCTGCTCTGGGTGATTGGCGCGACCGCCATCCCCGGCGTGGCCGGCCTGTTCGCCGATGCCGGTGCGAGCCTCGTCCCTGCCATCGGCACCCTCGTCGGGCGTGCGCTCTTTCTCGGTGTCATCTTCGCCGCCGTGACGTGGATCAACGTGCGCGGCGTGAAGCAGGGAACACGGCTCAACGTGGTGCTCACGGTGGCGAAGCTCCTGCCGCTCGCGCTGCTGCTGGCGGGCGGGCTCATGGCGACGCAGCCGACGAACCTCCGGTGGGAGCATGGCGCACCCGCGCTCCCGGACATCGCCCGCGCGTCGGTGATCCTCGTCTTCGCCTACGCCGGCGTGGAGTCCGCGCTCGTGCCCAGTGGCGAGGTGCGCGACTCGGCGCGCACCGTGCCGCGCGCCGTCTTCCTCGCCATGGGCATCGTTACGCTGCTCTACGTGGGTCTCCAGGTCGTGGCGCAGGGGGTGCTGGGCGCCGCGCTGCCCGGCAGCGCGACCCCGCTCGCCGACGCGGCGGGGCGAGTGTTCGGACCGTGGGGCGTGCTGATGATCTCGGCGGGCTTCATGGTGTCGGCATTCGGGTACCTGAGCGGGATGATGCTCGCCGTCCCGCGCGCGCTGTTCGCCTTCGCGCGCGACGGCATCCTCCCGCGTGGGCTAGCCGCCGTGCACCCCCGCTTCCACACGCCGTGGGTGGCGATCGTCGCGCAGTCCACGCTCTGCTGGCTGCTGGCCGTGCTGAACAGCTTCGAGACCCTGGCGATCATCGCCAACGTCTCGGCGGCCCTCGTGTACATCGGTTGTGCCGCGGCGGCGTGGAAGCTCACCCGCGTGCCCGTGCCGGCGGATGCGGAGTCATTCCGCATTCCGGGAGGGGCGCTGGTACCGCTGCTGGCAATCGTGGCGCTCGTGTTCCTGCTGTCCGCTGTCACGCTCAGGGAATGGAGCGTGCTGGTGATCGTGCTGGTCCTGGCGAGCGTGCTCTATCTGGCAGCACGCACGAAGCGCGGGGAGCGGATACTGCCGGACGATTCCTGAAACTGCCGGATCCGTCGTTCATGAGATCGTCGCTCCGTGTGCCGAAGCCAGCTTCCACACTTCGGAATAATCTCATTGATTGGAACCGCCTGAAGACTCTCCAAAGTGCACGGAGGCTGGCTGTCAGGGGAGTGAATCCGGCAGTTTCCGTTCTAAATGCTTTTCGCCTGGCGGCGAGAGCTTCCATCGCGTGACGAATCGTGACTGATCCTCTCCTCCGCTTCCGCAGCGAGTTCCCGATTCTCTCCACCAGCACCTACCTGGTGAGCAACTCGCTCGGCGCGATGCCGCGCGGGGTGCCGGCGCGGCTGGCCGAGTACGCCGAGCAGTGGGCGTCGCGCGGCGTGCGGGCGTGGGCGGACGGGTGGTGGTCGATGCCCGTGTCGGTGGGCGACGCGATCGCGCCGCTGATCGGAGCGGGTGGCGGGGAGGTGGCGATGGTGCCGAATGTGTCGTTCGCCCAGGCGCAGATCCTCTCGGCACTCGAGTACGGCGATGGGCGTGACACGATCGTCATGACGGAGCTCGACTTTCCCAGCGTGCGCTACGTGTACGACGAGCTGGCCTCCCGGCTCGGCGCGCGCATCGTGGTCGTGCCGAGCGAGGATGGGGTGAGCGTGGACGAGGAGGCGTTGTGCGCCGCGATCGACGAGCGCACGCGGCTCGTCTCCATCTCGCACGTGCTGTTCAGGTCCGCGTACGTGCTTGACGTGGCGCGCGTCGCGGCGCACGCGCACCGCGTGGGCGCGCTGGTGGCGATCGACGCCTACCACTCGGTGGGGGTGATGCCGGTGGACGTGCGCGTGCTCGGCGTGGACTTCCTCACCGGGGGCGTGCTGAAGTGGCTGTGTGGCGGGCCGGGTGGCTGCTTCCTCTGGGTGAAGCCCGAGGTGGGCGCCGAGGTGGCGCCCGCGCTTACGGGGTGGCAGGCGCACACGCATCCCTTCGCCTTCGAGCCGGAGATGCACTACGCGGAGGGCTCATGGCGCTGGCTCGGGGGCACGCCGGTGATCCCGGCACTGTTCGCCGCCACGGAAGGGCCGCGCATCCTGCGCGAGGCGGGAATGGACGCGGTGCGGGCGAAGAGCCTGCGGCAGACCTCGCGCCTGATCGAGCTTGCCGACGCGCGCGGCTTCCCGACCGCGGTGCCACGCGAGCCGGCGCGTCGCGGCGGCACCGTGGCGTTCGACGTGCCGCACGCGCGCGAGGTGGCGCAGGCACTGCTCGCGCGCGACGTGGTGATCGACTTCCGCCCCGGCGCCGGGATCCGCGTGGCACCGCACTTCTATACGACGGATGACGAGCTGGATGCGGCCGTCGCGGCGATCGATGAGATCCTCGCGAAGGAGGAGTGGACGCGCTACGTTCACACGAGCAGCGTGGTGACCTGAGCCCGCGCGACCTCCACCCGCAACCAGCTTCCTGCCGACATGCCTCCCGCGCCAGCCAAGCTCCGCAAAGCGTACGTCAACAACGACAACCCGCTCGTCGTCCTTCGTTTCGAGGATGGACACGAGATCCGCGTGCCGAAGGGGAAGGTGAAGACCTTCGACTGCTACAGCGGCGAGACGATCAAGGTCGTCGCCGTCTTCGATCCCACCTCCTCGGAGCGCGAGCTGCTGGAGACGGTGCGCGCCGACGAGCTGCCCGACGCCGAGCCGCACGAGGCACGGTGATGCGCGCCGGCCGCCTGGCGCTGCTTGCGGCGCTGCTCGGCGTGCCGGCGTGCGCCACGGGGCAGGGCACGCGGCCGGCGAGCCCTGCCCCGGCGTCGTTCACGCGTGCCGATACGGCGAAGCTCCATCGCACGCTCGACTCGCTCGCCAGGGCGCACCACGGCGTGGTGGGCTACACGGTGCACGACATCGACACCGGCGAGCGGATGGAGCTGCGCGGTGACGAGACCTTTCCGACGGCGAGCCTGATCAAGGTGCCGATCCTCGTCACCGTGTACGACCTGGTGGACAAGGGGCAGCTCGCGCTCGACGATCCGATCACGCTCCTGAAGATCGACAAGGTGCCCGGGTCCGGGCTCCTGCAGTTCATGCACGACCGGTCCATCTACACGGTGCACGACGCGGCGTGGCTGATGATCACGATCAGCGACAACACCGCCACCAACCTGCTGCTCGACCGGATCATCATCCGGCGGGTGTGGGACAAGATGGAACAGCTCGGCCTGCCGCACACCAAGGTGCACTCGAAGAGCTTCCTCAGGAACTCGAGCGTCGCCATGGACAGCTCCGTGAAGTACGGCCTTGGCGTGACGACGCCGAACGAGATGGCGCGGCTGTACGAGCTGCTCGCGAACGGGAAGGCGGTGAGCCCGGCGGCGGACAGCGCGATGCTCGACATCATGGCGCACAACGTGGACGCCGAGAAGATGGAGCGCTACGTCGTGGGGCTCGAGGTGCCGCACAAGACGGGGGAGACCGACCAGGTGCGCACCGAGTGCTCGCTCTTTCCGCTGCAGAGCCGAGTGGTGGCGTGCGTGCTGACGAAGGAGAACCAGGACCAGCGCTGGCTCATCGACAACGAGGCGCAGGTGATGATGGCCCACATGGGCGAGGCGATCGTGAATGCCTGGCCCCGCCGCGCGGCGCCGGCCTCATCGCCGTGAGGTCTGGCGCGACTCGGGAAGTGGAAAGCATCCGGGCACGCTGTATGCGCTAGTGGTGGGCACGCGGGTAGAGACGCAGGAAGGGAGGGACCCGTGAGTGCCCTTGATGGTGGGGACCATCTCGAGGCGCGACGAAGCGCGGACGGCTAGGTTACCAGCCATGTCCGCGCTTCGTATTTCCGCCCCCGTCGCCGACGCCATCGCCGCCCGCCGCCCCGTGGTCGCGCTCGAGAGCTCGGTGCTCGCGCAGGGGCTCCCGATCCCGGCCAACCGCGAGGCAGCCACCCGGATGAACGCAGCGGTGGAAGGCGCCGGCGCCCTGCCCGCCATCACCGCCGTCGTGCGCGGTCAGCTCTCCGTGGGCCTGGAAGGCGAGGACCTCGAGCGCTTCCTGAACCGCGAGGGCGTCCGGAAGGTTTCGGCGCGTGACCTCGCCGTGGCCTGCGTCCAGAAGGCCGATGGTGCCACTACGGTGGCGGCATCGTTGTGCATTGCTGGCGCAGCTGGTCTGGCCGTGTTCGCCACAGGCGGGATCGGCGGCGTCCATCGGAACGCGCCCTTCGACGAGTCCGCGGACCTCGCCGAGCTGGCGCGCACGCCGATGGTGGTCGTCTGCGCGGGCGCCAAGTCGATCCTCGACCTCCCCGCCACCCTCGAGCGACTGGAAACCCTGGGCGTGACGGTGGTCGGCTACCGGACCAACGAGATGCCTGGCTTCTTCACGACCACCACCGGCCTGCGGCTCACCGCCCGCGCCGAAACTCCGGGAGAGGTAGCGCGGATCCACCGGGCCTCGCGGGAGCTGGGGCGTCCGCAGGCGACGCTGGTGGTCCAGCCCCCGCCCGCCGAGCTCGCCCTCCCCACCGAGCTCGTGGATGGGGCGGTCGTTACGGCGCTCGAGGAGGCGCGTCGCTCAGGTATCAGGGGCGCCGCTGTCACCCCGTTCCTCCTTGCAGCAGTGGAGCGAGCCACCGGCGGCCGTTCGCTGGCGACGAATCTCGGCCTGCTGGAGGCGAATGCGAAGCTGGCGGGAGAAGTGGCAGTGGAGCTCGGATAGCCAGAAGGCCAGAAGGCCAGAAGGCCAGAAGGCCAGAAGGCCAGAAGGCCAGAAGCCCGTTCCCCACCTTCCCACCTTCCGACCATCCCACCGTCCGCCCCAACGGCCTGTCCCGTGCATTTCCTCCCGCACAGCCGTTGAACTTGTCGCTCTCCAAATGGTACAATACGGCAACCCTCACGAGCTGGAGGCCCAAGTAACATGCCCACCCCGTTCCTGAGCTCCGAAGAGTACGACGAGCGAGCCCACCAGCTCTACAACGAAGGCCAGTACGACGACGCCCTCACGGTGTTGCGGGAGGGTCTCGCGCTGTACCCCGCCTCGGTCGAGCTGCACATCGGTGTGGGCTACGCGCGCCTGGCGCGCGAGGAATATCCGTGGGCCCGCCGAAGCTTCGAGGAAGCGCTGGTGCTCGAGCCCGAGCACGAGGATGCCCTGGCCGGACTCGGCGAGACGCTCCTCAAGTTCGGCCTCGAGGACGCCGCGCTCCGCTGTTTCCGTCGCACGCTCGAGCTCGGCTATGCCGACGACCTCGACCTGATGCTGCAGATCGGCCGCGCCCTCTTCCGCGAAGGGTCCACCCGCGAGCGCCGCGAGCTGTTCGCGGCCGCGCAGGAGTTCTTCGAGGTTGCCGCGCAGCAGGCGCCCGACAGCGCCGAGGCCATCGCCTGCATCGGCTACGCCCAGCATCGCCTGGGCGAGGACGACGCGGCCGTGGCCTCGCTGCGCCGCTCGCTGCAGGCCGACAACGAGCACGTGGAAGCGCGCATCTATCTCGCCAACATCCTCTACGATCGCGGCGACTACGACGCGTCGCTCTATCACTTCGAGCGCACGAGCCCCGACGATCACTGGGACGAGCTGGGGATCTGGCGGCTGGTCGAGCTCAAGCGTGCCGCGCACAAGCTGGACGAGCACGATCCCGAGCTGAAGCCGTGGGAGGATCGCCTCGCGGAGCTGGGTGGCGAGGTGGACGACATCGACGAGCTGTTCCTCGAGGTGGACGGCGCGCTCGCTGCCGATGGCGACGTGGAGGTGGCGCGTGGGCAGCTGGAGCTGTTCGGCGGGCTGCTGTCCTCGCTCGTCGGGGACAAGACGGTGCAGGAACAGGTTTCCGACGCGGCGGTAGGCGAGACGCACACGGTGCTGACGCCCGAGGGCCAGCACCTCACCGGCTCATGGGAGGAGATCGTGCGCTCACTGCGCGACCGGGATGTGGAAGCGCTGCAGGATCGCTCGATGAGCGAGTTCATGGCGCGCGTGGCCAAGCGCACCTTCCGCGAAACGGGCGTGCGCGTGCCGCATCACGACGCGGAGCTGTTCCTCCGCGCCAGCGCTGACGCCGGACTGCTCCGCATCGTTCGATGAGCGGCGCACAACGGGCCGCGCTGGAGGCACTGAATGCGGCGCGGCCCATCGTGGCGCGCCTGGACATCGGCAAGAACAGCGAGGATCTCGCGGCCGACCTGATCGAGTCCTGGAACGTCATCGAGACGGGACTGCGCTCGCTCGTCGGTGGGTCCGCGCTCACGGGACAGATGCTCATCCGGGAGCTGCGCCAGCGCCAGCTCCTCTCGTTGGAGCAGGCGAACGCGCTCGCCGAGTTCCATGCGGCGCGCGAGCGCGCGGCGCGCACCGACTACAAGCCGACGGCGAACGACGTGGCGGCGGCGCGGGACGCGTTCATCAAGCTGGAAGCGGGGATGCTCGGTGAAGCCGGCAGCTCGTTCGCGCCCGGCGCGGCGCGCGCGAGCGCGCCGCCCACGAGCTCCCGCGCCACCGTGCCGCTCGATACCGCACCGGCGACGCCGGTGGGTGCGACCGCCGCCGTGACTCCGGTGGCACGGGTGCGCCAGCCCTGGCTCCCCGTGCTCACCGCCGTGGTTCTGCTGCTCATCCTTGGCGGATTGGCCTGGTATGCGCTCGCGGCGCGCGGCGGCTCGAGCAAGTCCTACCAGGAAGGTGTGACGGCGTACAAGGAAGGTCGCCGCGAGGCGGCCGCGGGCGCCTTCATCAAGGCGACGAAGGACGACCCGAACGACCCGATGCCGCACGTCTACCTCGCGCGCATGGCGCGCGAGGCGGGAAATCTCGCCACCGCGCAGCAGGAAGCCGTGAAGGCGGTGCAGCTCGGTCCGAACAACGCGACTGCGCTCCGCGAGCTGGCGTCGGCGTCCTTCGCGCAGCAGAACTACGACGCCGCACGCCGGTTCTACATTCGCACGCTCGAGGTGGACGGCACCGACCGGCTCGCGCAGGGCTACCTCGGATGTTCGCTGGTGCGCCTCGGCCGCCTGGACGAGGGCGTGCGCTGGATCCAGCGTGCAGGAAATGGCCCGTGGACCGCGTGCGCGCCGGCTCCCGGCACCGTACCCGCGGCAACGATGCCGCCGGGGATGACGCCCTACGGCACCGCGCCGAACGCGACCCAGCCAATGGCACCGCGCTGATCCACTTCGATCGCGTCGGCAAGCGCTACCGGAGCTGGACCGGCCGCGAGGTCGTCGCGCTCGACGACCTGACCCTCGAGGTCCAGCCCGGCGAAGTGTTCGGGCTCGCCGGACCCAACGGCGCCGGCAAGAGCACGCTCATCTCGCTCCTGCTCGGCTTCCTTGGCCCCACCACCGGCGAAGTGCGCATCCATGGGCTCTCGCCGCGCCGGTTCGTGGAGCACCACGGCGTCGGCTACCTGTCCGAGCTGGTGAACATCCCGCCGGCGTGGCGCGTTCATCAGGCCCTGCACCGCTACGCGCTGCTCGCCGGAGTACCGGCCCATGAGCTGCACTCGCGCATCGCGCGCGCGATCGCGCAGCTCGGGCTCGAGGAGCACCGGACCAAGCGCGTGCGCCAGCTGTCGAAGGGCAACCTCCAGCGCCTGGGCCTCGCACAGGCGCTGCTGCACGACGAGCAGGTGGTGGTGCTCGACGAGCCGACGCACGGGCTGGATCCCGTATGGACGCAGCGCTTCCGGGACATCGTGCAGGAACTGCGTCGGGCGGACCGCATCGTCCTCATCGCGTCGCACAACCTGGACGAGCTGGCGCGCCTCGCCGACCGCGTGGCGATCCTCGATCACGGTCGCCTGCAGCGCGTGGTGGCGATGCGCGGCGGCGACGCCGAGGCGCGCGAGCGCGCGCCGTACCGCCTCGTCATGGCGCGCGGCGGAGAGCTGGTGATCGAGCTGTTCCCGTTCGCGCGCCGGGTGGGTGGCGACGAGTACGAGCTCGCGGGTTCGACGGTGGAGGAGATCAATGCGGGGGTGGCAGCGCTGCTCGCGCGGGGTGCGCTGATCCGCGCGATGCATCCATCGCATTCGGCGCTCGAGGCGCAGTTCCGCGAGGCGGTGGGCGCGACGACGGAGCCGCGGTCGTGACAATGGCATGGAGGCTGGCCGGCCAGGGACCAACCACCGCGTCGCCCCGCCGCGCGCGGCTGGGACGCTACTCGTTCTGGCAGGTGCGCGACTACGTGTACAATCGCGGGCTGCCGACGGTGATCGTGGCGCTGCTGCTCGGCTACCTCGGCGTTTCCAGCGTGCTGGCCCGCCTTCGCTTACCAGATGCCCTGTCGCCGCAGCTGCTTGACACGTACGGCGGCAATGCCGATGCGGCGCGAGCGGCGCTGCGCCACGAACTGAGCATGGGGTTCATGTCGTCGTTCCTCGGCACGTTCGCCTTTCTCGGCGCCCTCTTTGCCATCAACGGCATCGTGTCGAACGACCGCAAGCTCGGCTTCTACCGGTTCCTGTTCGCGAAGCCGGTCATGCCGGCGGCGTACTACGGGAGCGAGTTCGTCGTCAACGGACTCTGCTTCATGACAATTTCGGTGGCGATCGCGCTCCTCTACGGAAGCATCGTCGAGCCGGTGCTGAGCGCCTCGTTCCTCATCGCGGTCGCGTCGGGTTACCTGTGCTACGCGGGGCTGGGTTTTGCCCTCTCCGCCCTCTCACGCTGGGATTGGCTCTCGCTCGTTGCGGTGGCGGGCGCGGCTGACGTGCTCTGGACGCTGTACGGCAGGTCTTCCAGTCCGCTCGCGGTCCTGCTTCGCCTGTTCCCGCCAGTCAACCGGACGTCGGCCATCTATTCCGCCGCGGCCAGCGGCATGCCCCTTCCATGGCAATCAGTGCTCTGGCTCGCCGGCTACGGCGCCATCGCCTTCATCGCCGGCCTCGCCATCCTTCGGCACCGCCGTCTCGCCTTCAACTAGCTCGATGTCAGCTCCGACCATCGCCCCCGTGGCGCCCGTCCTGATCGATCCCGATTCCGTCCGCTGCACCGTGCTGCCGAACGGCCTCACCGTGCTCGTGCGTCGCGACCGCTCCGCCCCCGTCGTCGCCATCGTCACCTACGTGAGCGCCGGCTACTTCGACGAGACCGACGACGTGGTGGGCATCGCGCACGTGCTCGAGCACATGTTCTTCAAGGGGACGCCGACGCGCGGCGTGGGGGAGATCGCGCGCCAGACGAAGGCCGTGGGCGGCTACCTCAACGCCGCCACGATCTACGACCACACCAGCTACTACACGGTGCTGCCGGCGTCGAGCTTTGCCGCGGGGCTCGACGTGCAGTTCGACGCCTACGCCAACTCGCTGATCGACGCCGAGGAGCTGGCGCGCGAGCTGGAGGTCATCATCCAGGAGGCGAAGCGCAAGGCGGACAACCCGCCCGCCGTCGCCACCGAGA
>CAMLIU010000016.1 GCA_946479995.1 uncultured Gemmatimonadota bacterium
GACACGGCGCACATCACGCTCGACACGCTGAACCTTGCGCTCGGCGACGCGCGCTGGACGCTGCGACAGCCGTCGCACGTCGTGCGCTCGCCCGGTGGCGTGACGGTGGACACGCTGGTGCTCGCGAGCGCCAACGGCGGCAGGCTCGCGGGCTTCGTCAATGCGCCGAACGCCGCCCCGGTGCGGATGCACTTCCGCGCCGACGCGGTGCCGATGGCGGACATCGGGCACTTCGCGCAGCTCTCCTCCCCGGCCGAGGGCCTCCTTACGCTCGACCTCGCAGCGAGCGGCACGCGTGAGCGTCCCACGATGACGCTCGACGCGCGGGTGAACGGCGTGAAGTTCGACGCCTTCTCCGCCGACGCGCTCACCCTGCTCGGCCAGTACGGCGACGAGCGCGCGAAGCTCCAGGCGGCGGTGCTGCGCAACGGTCGCGCGGTGCTCGACGCATCGCTGGACTACCCGATCGCCCTCACGCTCTTCTCGGCAAAGCCGACCGCCGATTCGCTGCGCGGCCGAATCCACGCCGACAGCGTGGACCTCGCGCTCATCGAGCCGATGTCGGCGAAGCTGCGCAACACGGCCGGCTGGCTCGCGCTCGACCTCGCGGTGAGCGGAAAGCCGGCACAGCCGCACATCGGCGGGGTGGCGAGCGTGCACGAAGGCGGATTCGAGGTGCCGGATGCCGGCATCCGCTTCGCCGACATGAACGGCCAGTTCCGCGTGAGCGCGGAGAACGACTCGCTGTCCATCGAGCAGCTGCGGTTCACGAGCCCTTCCAGCGGGGGACACGCAACGCTTGGCGGCTCGCTTGTGTTCCGCGATCTTTCCAACCCGCGGATCGACCTCCGCTTCGACGCCCGTGCCCTGCGCGTGGTGGACAAGCGCTCGCTCGCGCGGCTCGATGTCTCCACCGGGAGCAACGGGCTCACCCTCGCCGGCACGCCGGCCGAGGCGACGCTGAGCGGCGCGGTGAACGTGGACCGCGGCACCATCTACATCCCCGAGCTGGTGCGCAAGGACCTCGAGGAGCTCACCCTCGACGACTTCGCAATGTTCTTCGACACCACCGACGTGCGCAACCGCTCGCTGATGCCGGCCGCGCCGAGCACGCTCGTGGAGCACCTGAAGCTGGCCGGCGTGTCCATCAACCTGGGCGACGACGTGTGGCTGAAGTCGAGGGAAGCGAGCGTCAAGCTGGGCGGCTCGCTCAACCTCACCCGCGCGCGGGACGACCGTGACGCGACGCGCGCCTTCGACCGCGACCTGCTCACCGATTCCACCACGACCGCGCCGAAGTACCGGCTCGCACTGAGCGGCTCACTGAGCGCCGACCGCGGCACCTACCTCCTCGACCTCGGCGTGGTGAAGCGCGAGTTCCAGGTGACGAGCGGACGCATCTCCTTCTTCGGCACGCCGGACTTCAACCCGGCGATCGACGTCACCGCGCAGTACCGCGTGAAGCAGAGCAACCGTTCCGACATCCTCGTCCAGGCGCGCATCGTCGGCAACTTCTTCCCGCAGCCGGCGCTCGAGCTGACGAGCAACGATCCCGCCATCGGGGCGTCGGATCTCGTGAGCTACCTGGCGACGGGACGGCCGGCCGCCGAGCTCACCGACACGCGCACGGCCTCGAGCGTGCAGCGCGTGTCCGAGATCGTCCTGCCGACGCTCAGCGCGTCGGTCAACCAGGCACTGCGCGATCAGTTCGGCTTCATGGACCTGTTCCAGATCCAGTCGGGAGTGCTCAACGACCAGGCGAGCGGCGTGGCCAACGGCGGCGACCAGGGCGCACTGAGCATCTTCAAGAGCACCCGCCTGGGCGGCGAGAAGCAGATCAGCAACCGGCTGTTCCTCAGCTTCAGCACCGGACTCTGCCCCGCGCTCAACTACGGGTCGGACGATCCGAACAACTCCGGCCTCCGTGGCCTCGGGAACTCCATCGAGGGGAAGGTGGAGTATCGCTTCCCCCTCCAGGGGCCGGGGCGACTGTCGCTGCGCGCCGGTCTGGATCCGTCGGCGAGCTCGCTGCGCTGCGGCGCGACGAACAACCTGCGCGGATTCGTGGCGACGCCGCAGCAGTGGGGTCTGTCGCTCTTCCGCTCCTGGTCGTTCTGAGCACGCGCATCCTGCTCATCGCCAACCCGGCGTCACGCCGGGGCGCGCGGCTCGAAGGGGTCGCGCGCGCCGCGTTCCAGCGCGAGGGCGTGGAATGCGATCTGGTGCGCACCGCGCGAGCGGGCCATGCGGCCGAGCTCGCGGCCGAGCGGGGCCACGACTACGACATGGTGTTCACGCTCGGGGGAGACGGCACGGCGATGGAAGCCGCCGGTGCGCTCGCCGGGACGGGGATCCCGATCGGCGTCCTCGCCGGCGGCACGGGCAACCTGCTCGGACGCGCGCTCGGCATTCCCCTGAACGTGCAGCGCGCGGTGCCGGCACTGCTCCACGGTGACGTGCGTCGCATCGACCTTGGCGTGGTGCTGGGCCACCGCTTCGCCGTCGCGGCCGGCGTCGGCATAGACGCCGCGATGGTGGAGGAGACGCCGGCCTGGATGAAGCGACGGCTCGGGGTCCTCGCCTACACCCTGATTGCGACGAAGGCGGCGCTGCGAGGCGTCCTGCTGCGGAAGTTCTTCGTGGCTCGTGTCGAGGTGGATGGTGAGGTGATCGAGCGCCGGGCCGCGGCTGTGCTGTTCGCCAACTTCGGCGCCATCCTGGAGAACCGGATCGCCTTCGGTCCCGACATCTCCGTGGATGACGGATTGATCGATTGCTGCGTCTTCTCCCCGCGGCACCTCCGGGATGCGCTGCGGATCATGTGGCGCGTCACTCGGCAGGACTTTCGGCCTGACAGGTCGATACTATACAGGAAGGGCACGAAGTTCCGGATTTCGACCGAGCCGGTGCTCACCCTCCAGGCCGATGGTGAGCTGCTCGGACCGACGCCGGCCGAAGTCACCGTGGAACCGCTCGCCGCACGTCTGCTCGTCCCCCGTCGCTGAGATGTCGCCTCTTCCCACCGTTCGCGAGCAGGCTCGCCGATGACGACCGATCGCGAGCCTTCCGGCTCCGCTCTCGTGCCGCCGGAGCTCGAGCGCCAGCTCGAGCTCGACGCGCTGGCCGAGCGATATCGCTGCGTGGTCGAGATGTCGAACGACGCGATCCTCATCACCGATCCGGAGCGACGGATCGCGTTCGCCAACCCGTCAGCCATCGCCCTGTTCGGATATGGGTCGGCGCTGATCGGCATGTCCGCGGCGCGCACGGTGGCGGAGGAGGCGCGCGAGGAGGTCCGTCAGCGCGAGGACCGCGCGCTGCGCGGCGAGCGTCAGCGCTACGAGGCCATCGTGCGACGCGCCGACGGCGAGCGCCGCATGGTCGAGGTGGCCACGGCCCCGCTGGAGGAGCGCGGCGCCGTGGTGGGGATCGTCGCCTCGCTGCGCGACGTGACGGAGGAGCGACGCGCGCGCGACGCGGTCGTCCAGTCCGAGGGGCGCTATCGCAACCTGTTCGAGACGGCGACCGATGCCATCTACACCGTGGACCTGGATGGCACCTTCACGTCGGTGAACGAGGCCACCGTGCGGCTCGCCGGCCTGCCGAAGACTTCCCTCCTCGGCCGCAGCTCGGGGATCCTGTTCGACGAGGACGAGCTCCCCGCCGTGAAGGAGGAGTTCCGGCACGCTGTCGCCGGCACCGCCGTCCGCTTCGAGTGCCACCTGCGGCGGGCGGATGGCGAGCGCCGCCTGATCTCCGTGACGAACACGCCGATCCGTGCGGGGCGCGAGGTGATCGGCGTGCTCGGCGTGGCGCGGGACATCACCGAGGAACGCGAGCGCGCCGCCGCGCTCGAGCGGTCGGAGGCGCGCTACACGCGGCTGATGGAGTCGGCGCCCGACGGGATCTTCACCGTGGACGCGGCGGGGCGCTTCACGTCGGTGAACCGCGCGCTTGAACGCGGCGTCGGCCGCAGCCGCCACGAGCTGCTCGGCGGGCCCTTCGCCGGCGTGGTGGACGCACGGGACCTCGCTGCGGCGCAGCAGCTCCTGCGTGACACCTTCGCCGGGCAGCGCTGCCGCGGCGCATTGCGCTATCACGCCGCCGACGGCGCAGTGCGCCATGGCTCGCTCATCACGTCGCCCGTCGTGGAGGACGGCGCCATCGTCGGCGCGCTCGGCATCATGCGCGACGTCACGGACGACCAGCACCTCGCCGAGCAGCTGCTGCAGCAGGAGAAGCTCGCTGCGGTGGGCCAGCTCGTGAGCGGCGTGGCACACGAGCTGAACAATCCGCTGGCCGGCGTGCTCGCCTACGCGCAGCTCCTCCTGTCCTCGGGTTCCGCGCACGATGCCGACACGCGCCAGGCCGTGGAGACCATCCACCACGAGGCATCGCGCGCGGCGAAGATCGTCTCGAGCCTGCTCACCTTCGCGCGACGGCAGACGTCGGAGCTCGCCGACGCGGACATCAACGCGATCATCGCCGATACCCTCGCGTTGCGGCGCTACGCGCTGCGGGCTGCGGGCATCGAGCTCGACGTCTCCCTCGAGCCCGCGCTCCCGCGCACCTGGGCCGACCCGTTCCAGCTGCAGCAGGTGATCCTCAACCTGGTGACGAACGCCGAGCAGGCGCTCGCCGAGTGGCTCGGGCCCCGCCGCATCGGTGTACGGACCACCCACGAGGGCGGGGACATCGTCGTCCGCGTGTCCGACACGGGCCCCGGTGTGCCGGATGGCGAGAGCGACCGGATCTTCAATCCGTTCTTCACGACCAAGCCGGTGGGGCAGGGGACCGGGCTTGGTCTCTCGATCTCGGATGGCATCGCGCGCCAGCACGGCGGACAGATCCGCGTGGAGTCCACGCCGGGCCGCGGTGCCACCTTCGTGCTGCGCATCCCGGTGCAGGCCGCGCCGGCGCCGGACGTGCGGAGTGCGGCCGACGACGAGGCGCCGCTGCCCCCGATGGGCGACGGGCGTCGCCTCCTCGTGGTGGACGACGAGCCGGCGATGCGCACGGCGATCGGGAACTTCCTCTCCTCGCTCGGCCACGGCGTCACCGTCGCGGCCGGTGGGCTCGAGGCGCGCGCGCTGCTCGACCGGAACGAGTACGATGTGGTGCTGCTCGACCTGCGCATGCCCGACCTTGGCGGCGACGACCTGTACCGCGAGCTCGTGAGGCGCGATCCCCGGCATGCGCGACGTGTGGTCTTCGTCACCGGGGACACGCACAACGTGCAGGCGCGGAAGTTCCTCGCCGAAGCCGGCCGACCGAGCGTGAGCAAACCCTTTCAACTGGACGACCTGGCGACGGTGGTCGCGGGCGTGGCGAGCTGATGGCCAAGATTCTCATCGTCGACGACGAGCCGGACATCGTCACCGCACTCGCCCGGTTCTTCGAGCGCGGGGGCCACGACGTGCTCCGCGCCGGCACCGGTGAGGAGGGAGTGGCGCTCGCCCAGCGCGAGCGGCCAGCGGTCATGCTGCTCGATCTCTACCTTCCCGACATGTCCGGCTTCGACGTGCTCGAGCGCACGAAGGAGCACAGGCCGGTCGTCATCATGGTCACCGGGCACGGCGACATTCCCATCGCCGTGCAGGCGATGCAGGCCGGCGCGGAAGGGTTCCTCACGAAGCCCGTGGAGCTCGCGCACCTTGGCGCAGTGGTGGATCGCGCGCTGGAGAAGGCGCAGCTGCGTGAGCTGACGCGTGCCGCCGGGGCGCGCACCGGGCGCGCGGCGACGGAAATGCTGCTCGGACCGTCGCAGCCGATGCGCGAGCTGGCGCAGCAGATCGAGCTGTTGGCGCGCAGCGAGCGGACGGTGGCGCTCCTCGTCGGCGAGAGTGGAGTGGGAAAGGGACGGGTGGCGCGCGCCCTCCACGCTCTGAGCCCGCGTGGCGCGCGCGCCTTCCACGAGGTGAGCTGCGCGATGCGGCCGGTGGAGGCGCTCGACGTGGAGCTCTTCGGCGCCGAGCGCCAGGACGAAGGACCGTTGCCCGGACTGTTCGAAGCCGCGGACGGGGGCACGCTCTTCCTCAACGACATTGGCGAGCTCCCGGCGCAGCTGCAGCCCGCGCTGCTGCGGGTGCTCGAGACTCGGCGCGTGCGTCGGACGGGGGGCAGCCGCGAGGTGGCCGTGGACGTGCGGCTCATCGCTGCGACGTCGCGTGACCTCGCCACCGAGGTGACGGAAGGGCGGTTCAGCGAGGACCTTTACTACCGCCTGGGCGTGATGCCGGTGCACCTGCCGCCGCTGCGCGCTCGCTCGCCGGAGGACCTCCGCGAGACGGTGCACGCGCTGGTGACCGAGCTGCGACGCGGCCTGCAGAACGCGCCGTACGGCGTGAGCGACGAGGCGCTCGAGGTGATCGGGAGCTATCCGTGGCCGGGGAACGTGCGCGAGCTTCGCAACGTGCTCGAGCGCGCGCTGCTCCTCGCCCGCGGTGAGGAGCTGGTCGGCGTCACGCACCTGGCGGCGGAGGTGCGCGGCATCGGTGACGATGCCGCGCTGCCGCACGTGTCGCGCTCCCTCGCCGAGGTGGAGCGCGCGCACATCGAGCGCACGCTGCGGGCGCACGGCGAGAACCGCACTCGCGCCGCGCGGGAGCTCGGCATCTCCCGCGCGACGCTGATCAAGAAGATCCGCGAGTACGAGCTCGGCGAGCGGCCGAGCGGAAGCCACCTTCGCCTGGAGGACGCATGAGCAAGCTGCAGGAGCACGACGCGATGACCTGCCGCGCGTGCGGCAACGAGGAACGCGCCTCGGAGGGATACCCGTGCGAGAGCTGCGGCACCTTCATCTGCCAGATCTGCAACATGCGCGGCGTGACCAAGTGCAAGGCGTGCAAGGTGAAGGAAGCGCCAATGCCGAAGTGGCTCGAGGACTGAGGGGAGCGCGATGACGACCTCCTTCGCGCCGTGCGGACTCGTGGTGGGCCACGCCACCGACGCCGACGGCGCCACCGGTTGCACCGTCGTGCGCGGCGAGGGACGTCCGTTCCGCTGCGCCGTGCACGTCCTCGGTCGCGCCACGGGCACGCGCGAGCTCGCGCTGCTGGATCCCGCGCACATGGTGGATCGGGTGGATGCCATCCTGCTCGCCGGCGGCTCGGCGTACGGGCTGGATGCTGCCGCCGGGGTCATGCAGTGGATGGAGACGCACGAGCGGGGCTTCGCCGTCGGCGCCGGGGTGGTGCCCATCGTGCCCGCGGCGGTCGTGTTCGACCTCGCGCCCCTCGGCCGGTTCGATGCGCGGCCCACGCCGCAGATGGCCCATGACGCCTGCGCCCAGGCGACACACGCGCCGGCCGAAGGCAGCGTCGGCGCCGGAACGGGCGCGACCGTTGGGAAGGCGGCCGGGCCGGGCGGCGCGATGAAGGGCGGCGTGGGTCTCGGCGCCGCCAACGCAGGTGACGTGACCGTGCGTGCGCTCGCCGTGGTGAACGCCGTGGGCGACGTGCGCGACGCGAACGGGCGCATCATCGCCGGCGCGCGCAGGCCCGACGGCGAGTGGCTGGACAGCGCGCAGTGGATGGCGCGGGGCGCCGGCGAGCCTCAGCGCTTCGACGCGGTGGCGGGGCACAACACCACCCTGTGCGTGGTGAGCACGAACATCGCGCTCGATCGCGTGGCACTCGGCTCGGTGGCGCGGGCCGCGAGTGCGGCGCTCTTCCGCCGCATCACACCGGTCGGCACCTCCTTCGACGGCGACGTGATCTTCGCGACCGCGCCTACGGCGAGCGAGATCTCGGCGCCGGCAGCCCAGGTGGAGGCGCTCGCGGTGGAGGCGCTCGAGACGGCGATCGAGCGGGCGGTACGCACTCGTCGCCCGGGAGACGTGCTGACCTGATGCTGGAGAACGACACACCGCACGCCACCGTCCGCACGCCGGTGGCACCCGTGTTCGCCGAGGCCCGCGTGGCGAGCGCGCAGATCTCGCAGTTCGTGGCTGGCCGCCGCCTCGAGCTGCTGGAGCAGCGTGACGACTGGTATCGCGTGCGCGGCCCCGACGAGTACGAAGGCTGGGTGCACCGTGGCTACCTCGAGCACGGCGACGGATATCACGCTCGCCTGGATCGGGTGTCGCTCGGCTGCGTCACGGTGGACGCGACTGGCGCGCGCCGCGCCATGCCTCTCGGTGCGCTGCTCGAGCCGGAGGAGCGGGTGGAGCGGGGCGAAGCGGTGGACGTGCACGAACGTGCCACGCGATTTCCTACCGAAGCCACCGCGATCACGAGGAGTGCCCTCGATTACTTCGAGGGGACGAGCTACCTGTGGGGCGGCATCACGCCCTGGGGCGCCGACTGCTCGGGCCTCGTACAGGCGGTCTTCTCACTGCACGGCGTCCAGCTGCGGCGCGACGCGTGGCAGCAGGCGCAGCAGGGCGAACCTGGTCCCGATCAGCTGCTCGACGCGGAAGCGGGCGACCTCCTGTTCTTCTCCGATCGCGTGGACGGCCACATCACCCACGTAGCCATCTCCCTCGGCTCACGCCGCCTCGTGCATCTCGCCCTCGGCCGCGGCGGCTACGCCGTGGAGCAGCTCGACGACGAGACCGACCCGTACGTGCAGAAGCTGCGGGAGAGGTACGTCCACACGAGACGGGTACTGGGGGCTGCGCGTGAACCGTGAACCGTGAACCGTGAACCGTAAATGCGAACGGCACACCGGACTCAGCTCGGTGTGCCGTTGTCATCAACCGCTCACGGTTCACGGTTCACGTGCAGTTCAGCTCATCCACACCGGTGTCGGCGCCGCGGTCGCGTTGGCGGCGGGGCGCACCTGGATCGGCACCTCGGCGTGGGTCGTCCCGTCGAGGCCGACGCGCATCAGGTAGCTGCCGGCCACGTCCAGCGGCAGGTCGAGGTGCGCGACGAGCGGGAAGTCCATCTCCACCACGCCGGTGGGCGGCGCGGCGATGCCGAGCTCGCCCTCGCTGCTCCAGAGCTCGTTCCCGCTCGGGCTCAACCACTGGAGGGACACGCTGTGGTTGCCCACGTCGGCCGGCGTGCCTTTCAGGTGCACCACCAGCGTGGCGCGCGGGTGCAGCGCCGGGAGCGTGGCCACCTGGAGGGCGTCGAACACGCCGAGGATGTTGAGCTTTCCTTCCTGCGAGAGGTTCGCCGCGTCGGCGAAGAGTGCGAAGGCCACGTGCATGCTGCGAAGCTAGCATGCCGTCGTGCCGTTTGCGACAGCGGCCTGCCCCTCTAGCTTTCGTCATGACTTCGACCGTTCGCGTGGCGGCGGGGCGCCCAGCCGAGGCAGCCCCGGCCGGGCTCACCGCCACTGATCTCCTCCTGCTCTGCATGGCCCTCATCTGGGGGGTCAACTACGCCGTGGTGAAGTTCGGCGCGGGGCAGGTGGAACCGCTCGTGTTCAACGGCGCGCGAGTGCTGCTCGCGTCCATCGTGCTCGTCGGGATCGTCACCTTCGGCGCGCACACGTGGCCCCGCGGGCGCACGCTCTGGGCGCTGCTCGGCCTCGGCGTGCTCGGCAACGGGCTGTACCAGTACCTGTTCATCGAGGGAATCGCCCGCACCCGCGCCGGCGATGCGGCGCTCATCCTCGCGGCCGCGCCGGCGTTCATGGCCATCATCGGGAGGCTGCGTGGCACCGAGCACACCGGCGCCCTCGGGGTGGCGGGCATCGCGCTGTCGCTCACCGGCATCGGGCTCGTCGTCTTCGGCGACACCGATGGCGGCGAGCGAGCTGTCTCGCTGACCGGCGACCTCCTGCTCCTGCTCGCCTGTCTCTGCTGGTCGCTCTACACGGTGTTCCTGCGACCGTACACGGAGCGCGTGGACGGCATCACCTTGTCGGCGGTGACGATGGTGGGGGGCGCCGTGCCGCTGGTGCTGGTGTCCATTCCCTCGATGCTGCGCACGCAGTGGGGCGCGATCGGGTTGGGTGGCTGGGCGGCGGTGGCGTACAGCGGGGTGTTCGCGCTCGTGCTCGCGTACCTCTTCTGGTACCGCGGGGTGCGCACGCTCGGCCCCACGCGCTCGGCGATGTATGCGAACCTGCAGCCGATCATCGCGCTGGGCGTGGCGTGGGCCACGCTTCACGAGACGCCGCACCTCCTCCAGCTCGTGGGCGCGGCGTGCATCATGGGCGGACTGCTCCTCACCCGGCTCCAGGCGGCGCCCGTCACTCCGCCGTGCGAATGAGAGTCGTCCTGTTCGACATCGACGGTACCATCCTCTGGACCGATGGCGCCGGCCGCCGCGCGGTGCACCGCGCCCTCGAGGACGTGTTCGGCGCGCCGGTGCCCGATGGGCACGAGTTCGACGGCAAGACCGATCCGCAGATCGTCCGCGAGCTGATGCAGCTCGCCGGCGTGGCGCATGATGACATCGACGGCCGTATCGCCTCGGCCCTCGAGCGCTACGTGGAGCTGCTGCATGCCGAGCTGGGTGCGCTCGAGCAGCATGACCACGTGCTGCCCGGCATCCGCGAGCTGCTCGATGCCCTGGAGGCGCGCGACGACGTGCTGCTCGGCCTCCTCACCGGCAACGTGCATCCGGGGGCAGTGGCGAAGCTCACCGCCGTCGGCATCGACCCGGCGCGGTTCAGGATCGGTGCGTACGGTTCCGATCACGCCCACCGGCCGGAGCTTCCCGCCATCGCGCGCGAACGTGCGGAAGCGCTGCTCGGGCACCAGATTGAGGGAAGCGACGTGGTGGTCATCGGCGACACGCCAGCCGACATGGGATGCGGCCGAGGGATCGGCGCCCGCGCGATCGGCGTGGCCACCGGCCGCTACTCGGTGGACGACCTGCATGCCTGCGGCGCGGCGGCGGTGTTCGAGGACCTGTCGGATACCTCCGCCGCCGTGCGGGCGATCATGGGAGACTGAGGCAGATGCTCGAGGTCGAGCTCAAGAGCGTGGTGGATGACATCCCGCGCCGGCGCGCGATGGTGGAGCGCGCCGGAGGCACGCTCGCGTGGGCCGGCCGGCTCCTGGATCGCCGCTACGACACCGCTTCCCGCTCGCTCGCCGCGCGCGATCACGTGCTGCGCCTGCGCGAGTATCACGACGCGAGCGGCGCACGCGCGGAGCTCGACTGGAAGGGTCCCACCGGCCACGACAACGGCTACAAGGTGCGCGAGGAGCTCGGCGTCCACGTCGCCGAGCCGGACGTGCTGGCCGACATGCTCGTTCGCCTGGGCTACGAGGTCACGGTGGAGATCGAGCGCGAGATCGCGCAGTACGAGATGGCGGGAGCCACCGTGCGATTCGAGCGCTATCCGCGGCTCGACGATCTCGTGGAAGTGGAGGGGACGCCGGAGCAGATCGAGCGCGCGATTGCCGCCGTCGGCCTCCCGCGTGCGGGATTCACCAGCGAGCGGCTGCCGGATTTCGTGCGCCGGTTCGAGGCGCGTACCGGCGAGCGCGCGGCGCTCTGCCAGGCGGAGCTGCGCGGCGAAGCGCATTACGATCCTGCCAATGCCTGACGAGGCACGCCTTCCCGAGCTCGCGCGCTCGCTGCGTACCTTCGGCGCTCCGCATGGGGCAGCAGCCGAAGCGGCGCACGCGGCCATCTTCGGCCCACTCCTGGACGCGCGTGCCCTCGCGGCGACGCGCGGATTCGAGGGCGCGATGTCGGTGTTCCGCGGGCAGGCGCTCGCGGCGCGGATCGTCTCGCGCGCGGGCGAGGCGGCGCGCGAGGGCCAGGCCGATGCTGCGCGCGCCCGCGCCCGGGTTGCCCGCGCGCGCGAGGCCCTCGAGCCGCTGGGAGAGGCGCTGCGGGCGCTCGATGCACTCCTCCCCATGTCGGGGGCCAATGCTCGGGGCGACACGATGCTCGCGGCGACGGAGTGGATGACGCAGCTCGCGCGCACCTTCCGCATCGCCGACGAAGCCTGCGTGGCCCTCACGCGCGTCCTCGCCGAGCACGATGACGCGGTGGTGCGCAGCGGCTGGTTCCGCCGTCTCGGCCGGTGATCGTCGGCATCGGCATCGATCTCGTGGAGGTGCAGCGCATGCGCGACCTGCTGGCCAGGAAGGGGGAGCGCGCGCTGTACCGGCTCTTCACCGAAGGCGAGCGGACGTATGCCTTCATGCATCCCGAGCCTGAGCGCCAGCTCGCCGCGAGGGCGGCGGCGAAGGAGGCGGCGTTCAAGGCGCTCGCCGGCAATGACCTCGCCCGCGGCATCGGCTGGCGCGAGCTCGAAGTCCTCTCACGGCCGGGACGAGCGCCCGCACTCCTGCTCCACGGTCGAGCCGCCGCGCGCGCGAACGAGCTGCTGGTGACGCGGATCCACCTGTCGCTCACCCACACTGAAAGCTCGGCGGCGGCGGTGGTGGTGGTGGAGAGGGATTGAACCG
>CAMLIU010000017.1 GCA_946479995.1 uncultured Gemmatimonadota bacterium
GCGACGCTGCCGGTCGCCGCACAGGCGGCCATCTACGAGCAGGCGTCGCGCGCCGCCTTCGACCTCGGTCCCGGGCTCGTCCTGCTGATCCATCCGTTGAAGCTTCCCCGGTCGGCGGGCTACAGAGGCGGCGACAGCGTGCCGAAGGAGCTCATCGCCGCCCTGCGCAAGCGCAACGTCGTGAGCGGCAGCTGCACTCCCCAGCGCGACGATCCGCGCAACACGCCGCGCTGTCCGGTGAACATGCCCGGGTACATCGTGCGCGCGTCCGACGTCCTGCGCGTCTCGCCGGACACCGTGGAGATCTACTACTCGGCCGAGCGCTTCGGCGCGGCGACAGGCCAGCGGCCGGAGGCGCTGCGGTTCGAGAAGATCTACCAGCTGGTGGGGAATGGAACGAGCTGGCGCGTGGCGCGTGAGGCGCGTGTCCGGGAGCCGGAAGCAGCGCCGGCGACGAAACAGTAACGGACTTCCGTTACCGCTGGCGACCTACGCCGCCAGCTGTCGCCCGCAGTTGCCACAGAACGCGGCGCCGCTCTCCGTGACGCTCGCCCCGCATCCGTCGCAGGCCCCCGGCAGGTAGCGGCCGCAGTTCGAGCAGTAGATCGCATCCGGCTCCGGACGCGGCCCACAGCCCGGACAGCTCCGCATCCGCTCGCGGTACGCCGCCACGGCCGCCTCGATGGCGTCGTCCCGCGACGCTCCGCTGGCGACGTCGTTCGCCGCGTCGCCGGCGCGCATTGCCTGCAGTGCCCGCGCGGTGTAGCGCGACTTGAGCTCCACGTAATCCGCGTCGGAGAGCTTGCCCGTCACGCGATCGAACTCGATCTCGCGCAGCGCGACGATCGCCTCGTTCTCCGCCGCCTTCGCTGACGGCGCCGCGACCGTCGTCACGCGCCGGACCGGCGCCGGGCCGACCATCAACGGGTAGAGGACGTAGGCCAGTGCCCCGACGGCGAGCAGCGTCCCGACGATGAGCGCCAGCATCAGTCGTCGCGGCGGACGGCGGCGTCGAGGCGCGCGAGCTCGTCGGCGCTCCCGATGCCCGGCGCCGGCGTCACGACACCGCGCGCCGCGGCGACCTGCTCACTGCGCCGCTGCATCCCCTTCAGCACCGCGGCCACGGCGACGGCGCCCCCGCCGAGCGCGGCGAAGGGAACGATGTAGCCCGCCCAGTTGAACCCTTCCTTCTTCGGCGCCATCAGCACGCGTTCACCATACGTGTCCACGAAGGCGTCGATGATCTCCCGCGCCGGGTAACCCCCTTCCACCAGCGCCATGACGTCGCGGTGCATCACCGGCGACACCTGGCAGGAGAAGTCGGTCGTGCGGCAGGTATAGACGTCGAGCGTGCAGCCGCACTGGCAGCGGAGCTGGTGCTCGAGCGCGTCGCGCTGGTCGTCCGTCATGGACGGCTTCGCATCCGGCTTCGCCGGTCGCAACACGCGTCGCGCCGCGTCCTGGTTCATGTCGAACAGGTTGGACGTGGCGCCCTGCGGGGGTGCCGCCTCCTGCGCCGACAGCTCCGCCGCGGTGAACATCGCCACGCCTCCTGCTCCCAGCCGCACGAGGAAGTCGCGTCGCTTCATCACTGCACCGCCGCCAGCTCGGCGCGCGGCGCCGGCTCCAGCGTCGCCACGTACCCGCCGGCGCGACGGCGCTCGGCCTGCGGCCACATCACGATCAGCCCGCCGATGGCCATGACCATCCCGCCGATCCAGACCCACACCACGAGCGGGTTGAAGCTGATGCGCAGCTCCGCCGTCTCGTCGCGTACGCCCGCGAGCACGATGTAGAGGTCCATCTTCGCTGACGTGCGGATGCCGACCTCGGTGCTCGGCTCGAACTGCGGCTGCTTGTTGCTGTCGAAGTACTGGCGCTTCTCCGACGTCATGATCCCGAGCCGCTTGCCGTCGCGGAACACCTCGAGGCCGACCGCGGTGACGAAGCGGTTCAGCGTCTCCGAGGTGGAAGTGCCCTGCGAGACGAACTTCCACTGGTGGCCGAGCGGGTCGGTGAGCTCCTTCGACTCGCCGGCCTTGAGCTGGACGTCGTGGTCCTTCTTGAACGCGAGGCCGGCGAAGCCGCAGAAGAGGATGACGATGCCGGCGTGCACGATGTAGCCGCCGTACCGCCGGCGATTGCGCGCCACGAGCCGCACCGCCGCCACGGGGATGGACTCGTCGTGCATCGTGTGCCGGGCGCGGATTCCCTTGTAGAACTCCTGCGCGATGGTGCCGGCGACGAACGACGCGAGCGTGTAGGCGATGAGCGCGTGGAAGTTGCGCATGCCGAGCACGAGCAGCAGCACGAGCATGGCGAGGGCGAACACCACGGGGCCCGTGAACTGACGCCGCAGGTTCGACGTCGACGCCTTGCGCCAGGCGATGAGCGGCCCCACACCGGTCAGTGCGAGCAGCAGCAGGCCGAGCGGGATGTTCACCGTGTTGAAGAAGGGAGGGCCGACGGTGATCTTCGAGCCTCGCACCGCCTCGCTCAGGATGGGGAACAGCGTCCCCCACAGCACGGCGAAGGCGATGCCGACCAGCACGAGATTGTTGTAGAGGAACGCCGCCTCGCGGCTCACCATGCTCTCCAGCTCCGCCTTCGCCTCGAGGTCCTTCAGGCGCGTGGCGACGAAGTAGATCGTGGCGCCCGTGGCGACGAAGAAGAAGGTGCCGAACCAGGTCCCCACCGGCGACTGCGCGAAGGAGTGCACGCTCTCGATCACGCCGCTGCGCGTGATGAACGTGCCGAAGATGGCGAGGAGGAAGGTCATCACCACGAGCACGACGTTCCACTTCCGCAGCATCCCGCGCTTCTCCTGGATCATGATGGAGTGCAGGAATGCCGTGCCCGTGAGCCAGGGGAGGAAGCTCGCGTTCTCCACCGGGTCCCATGCCCAGTAGCCACTCCAGCCGAGCTCGACGTACGCCCACCACATGCCGAGCGTGATGCCGACGGTGAGGAAGAACCAGGAGATGAGCGACCAGCGACGCACGATGCCGAGCCATTCGGCGTCGAGCCGCCGGGTTACCAGCGCGGCGATGGCGAAGGCGAAGGGGATCGTCGTCGCCACGTAGCCCAGGTAGAGGTTGGGCGGGTGGATCGCCATCCCCGGGTTCTGCAGCTGCGGGTTCATCCCGCGTCCGTCAGCCGGGACGAAGCTCAGCCGGTCGAAGGGGTTCGCCTTGAAGCAGGTGGTGGCGATGAAGAAGACGAGCACCGCGGCGAGGGTGCCGCACGCCCACGGCGCCAGGTGCCTCGCGCGGTCGCGCACCGACCAGATGGCGAGCGCGGAATAGATGGACAGGATGAGCGCCCAGAACAGCATCGAGCCCGCCTGCCCGCCCCAGAACGCGGCGAACACGTAGACCTTCGGCATGTTCGCGCTCGTGTTGGACGCCACGTAGCGCAGCGAGAAGTCGTGCGTCAGGAGCGCCGTCCAGAGGCCGATGGAGGCGAGGATGATCATCGCGCAGGTGGCGTACAGCCCGCGACGGCCGCTCGCCACGAGGTCGTCGCGCCCCATCGCCCCGCCGGCGTAGGACGTCACGACCGTCCACGCCGCCATCAGGAGCGCTACCCAGAGGGACAGCTCCCCGACGAGAATCACGCTTTGGTCCCCGTCGCGGCCTTGTAGCCGGGCGTCTGCTTGTACTTGTCCATGCCCGGCGCGTTCGGGTCGGTAGGAGCGTTCTCGTACCGTGACGCGCACTTGGCGAGCAGCGTCGTGGCGTGGAAGGTGCCGTCCTGCCCCATGCGCCCCTCGACGACCACGTCCACGCCGTCGGTGAACGTGTCGGGGGCGATGCCACGGTAGACTACCGGCACCACCTTCGCGCCGTCAGTCACGTTGAACAGGTACTCGCGGCCGCCGGGAATGCGCTGGATGGAGCCGGGCACGACGCGCGCGCCGATCTTCACCCCCGTGTTCCGGAAACCCGGATCGTCGTTGATCCGCGTCGCCAGCTCCGTGGGGGTGAGATAGTAGGTGCCCGTCTCCCTGATGGAGGTCGCCATCAGGTAGCCGGCAGTGCCCAGGATGAGGACCCCGCCGATGAGGAATTTGCTCCGAGCCGAAGCCATATCGCGCTCGCGGTGTTGAGGGATGTCCAGCCCAATATAACGATTGCGGCCGTCGGGGCCGGGTCGGTGATTCCCTTACCGGCCCCGCCTCCTGCATGGGCGTGCGTCAGCGTGCGGTATGCGACAGCAGCAGGCTTGCCGCGCCCGCCCCCGCTGCGTCCCACGCCAGGTCGCGCACACTGGGATCGCCTCCGGTGCGCGCATCGTACACTTCCTTCCCTACACCCACCATCGCCGTGGTGATGGTGGCGCCGGCCAGTGCCGTGCCATGGCTCGCACCGACGCCACGCAGCGAACCGTAGGCGAGACTCTGCACGAACGCCGAGGTGAGGAAATGCTTCACCTTGTCCGTCGAAAACCAGCCGTCGTCGGGACGCGTCGCCGACGACCCGTTGAGAGAGAGCACGAGCAGCAGTCCCCGCATCTAGCCGGCCCTCAAACGCGTCGCGCGCCGGTCGTGCCGCTCCGCGAACAGGCGGTCGCGCAGCAGATCGAGCCCCCGATCGAGAAGTGCCGAATGCCCCGGTTGGTGGATCCAGCTGCTGGCGCCGCTCGGGTGCGGTAGCGGAACCACCTCCGACCGGCCGCCCGCGTGCGTCACGTGGTGCACCTGCCCTACCACCTCGCTCAGCGCGACGGCGCCAAGAAAGCGATCGATCGCGAGCCGCCCCACGGGGATGATGAGCGCCGGACGCAGGATCTCGAGCTCCGCGTCCAGCCAGTCACTGCAGCGTGCACGCTCGATCGGTGACGGCACCCGGTCGCCGCGTCCGGCCGGGTGCGGGCCAGGATAGCAGCGCGTGATGGCCGAGATGTAGAGCCAGTCGCGGGCCGTCTCCTCGTCGAGCCCGATGCGCTCGAGCCAGCGGAACAGCGTGCGGCCGGCGCGGCCGGCGAACGGCTTGCCGCCGCCGGTCTCCACCTGCCCTGGCGCCTGTCCAACGAGCATGGCGCGCGGCGCGCGGGTGCGGGAGACGATGGGATGGACGTGCGCGCCATGCGCGCAGCGGCGACAGGCCGCGAGGGCATCGCAGTGCGCGTCGAGCCTTCCCGCCAGGTCGTCGTCGCCCGGCCGTCGTGTCGTACCCACCTTCGCTGCTACACCACGCTTCATCGCACGTTTCCCCGTTCGCCCGCCGTTCGCCTCCTCCATGATGCCATCCTCGCGCTGGCCCTGCCAACCTCGGCCGCACTGCGGGGAACGTGCTCGACCGTTCGTCACGTCGACGCCGACACCGTTCTTGCAGCATCCGCGTAGTATGGATCGAGGACGCGATGGGGACGAACTCTCCAGGAGTCGTCGCTCGATCCTCAACCTCCGAGCGGAGGTGCATCATGGAAGCCCTTTCCTCTTCCAATGTCGCGGACCCGGTCCGTCTCGCGACACTTCGGGCAACAGGCCTTCTCGACTCTCCTCGAGAGGAATCGTATGATCGCCTGACGCGCCTGGCCTCGCAGACGCTGCATGCACCGATCGCCCTCATGACGCTGGTGGACGCGGATCGCCAGTTCTTCAAGAGCAGCATCGGGCTGGCCGAGCCCTGGTCCTCGCGCCGGGAGAGCCCGCTGGACTGGACGCTGTGCCGGCACGTCGTGTCGTCCGGCGCGCCGCTCATCGTCGAGGACACACGCCAGCACGCGATCGCGCGGGACGGCCACGCGATCACCGACATGCAGATCGCGACCTATGCGGGCGTGCCGTTGCGAACGGTCGAGGGACAGGTCATCGGCGCCTTCAGCACCGCTGATCACGTCCCGCGCCGGTGGCAGCCGTCCGACGTTGCGCTGCTCCAGGAGTTCGGCGCGGCGGCGATGCACGAGATCGAGCTCCACGTCGCGCTGCGCGCAGCAGTCCGACAGGGTGCGGAGGCGGGTGAGCAGTCGGCAGGGCACCACGCGACCGCATCCGCCTCGGCGAACCTCATCATCGACAGCGCGCCGGTTGGCATCGGCATCATCCAGGACGGACTGTTCCTGTCCGCGAGCCGGTCCCTCGCGACCATCTTCGGCTACGGCGACGAGAAGTTGCTCGTGGGCACGTCGCTCTTCGACCTGGCAGCAGAGCACGCAAGACCCGCACTGCGCGAAGCATTCGAGCTGCTGCTCGGGGAGGGTGCCCGCCCGGCGGGGCACGAATTCACCGGCCTTCACAAGGATGGCCACCTCGTGGAGCTCGAGCTGCGCGGGAACCGTATCGAGGTGTCGGGACACCCCGCGCTCATCGCCGTCCTCACGGACATCACGGAACGCAAGACCGCGGAAGCCGGGCTGCGACGCACGGCGGAGCAGCTTCGCGCGCTGGCGGACAATGCATGGGACATCCTCCACACGGCGTCTCCCGATGACGTCATTCTCTACATGAGCCCGTCCGTCGAGCGAGTGCTCGGTTATCGGCCCGAGGAGATGATCGGCCGGCACAGCCGCGACTTCGTGCACCCGGACGACCTTTCGCGCGCCGATGACACGTTCCGTGGCGGCGACGATCCCGCGGGCGCGCAACGGCGGGTCGACCTCCGGCTGCGGCACCGGGACGGCTCATGGCGCGAGGCAGAGGTCACCGGGACGGTGGTGCGGAATGCGTCAAGCGCCCCGGTGGCGATCTTCGATACGCACGACGTCACCGAGCAGAAGAACATCGAACGAGATCTGCGGCAGAAGAATGCCTCCGTGGAGCTGCTGGAGTTCGTGGCCTTCTCCGCAAACGCGGCGACCAGCATCGAGGAAGCCATCCTGCCCTGCCTCGAGCGCATCTGCCGGTATCACGACTGGTGCGCCGCGCACATCGACCTGCTGGACAGCGCCGGCAAGCTCGTGTCGACCGGAGCGTGGTACCTGAAGGATCCAGAGCGCTTCGCGCGGTTCCGTGAGGAGACCGACAAGCGGGTCTTCGTCGCCGGCCAGCGGCTGCCGGGCAGCGTCCTCGACTCGGGCAAGGCCGTCTGGGTGCCGGACGTCACCGAAGACCCCGCCTTCACCCGCCGGGCCGAAGCACGCGCCGCGGGAATCCGGGGCGGCATCGCCTGTCCGCTGCTCGTGGGCAACGAGGTCGTGGGCGTGCTCGAGTTCTTCGCCGACCGCGTGCTCGCCGTCGACGAGCAGCTCCTGGACGTCCTGGCACACGTCGGCACGCAACTCGGCCGCGTGGTGGAACGGGAGCGCGCACGGGAAGCACTGCTGAAGAGCGAAAGCCGCATTCGTTCGATCATCGAGGCGGCGCACGATGCATTCGTGGCTACCGACGCCAACGACGTCATCATCGAGTGGAACCAGCAGGCGGAGGTGCTCTTCGGCTGGACGCGCAGCGAGGCACTGGGCCGCGCGATGACCGACACGGTGATTCCATCACAGCGCCGGTCCACGCACCGCCGCTGTACGCGGCAACTCATGCGGGCGCGGAAGGACGCCGCCCGCAGCCGCCGTCTGGAGATCGAGGTCGTGCGCCGCGACGGACACGAGTTCCCGGCCGAGCTCAGCATCTCGGCCATCCCCATCGACGGCGGCTTCGTGGTCGCCTCGTTCCTCCACGACATCTCGGCGCGCAGGCAGGCGGCAGAACGGCTGCGGCTCAGCGAGGAGCGCTACGATCTCGTGGCGCGCGCCACGAGCGACATCGTCTGGGACTGGAACGTCGTCACCGGCGTGCTGACCTGGAACAAGGCGCTGCAGCGCACCTGCCGCTACCGGGCCGATCAGATCGGCACGACGATGGAATGGTGGTACAACCACATCCACCCGGCGGATCGGGAGCGGGTCGTGACCGGCACACACGCCGTGCTCAACGGCTCTCTGGAGTTCTGGGCCGATGAATACCGGTTCGCGCGTGGTGACGGCACGTACGCCACCGTGCTGGCGCGTGGCCATGTGGTCCGCAACGACCGAGGTGAGGCCGTGCGCATGATCGGCTCGATGGTGGACATCACCGAACGGAAGCTGGAGGAGCAGGCACAACGCTTCATCGCGCAGGCGAGTGCGTTGCTCGATACGTCGCTGGACCAGGAGGTCATTCTCAACAGCCTCGCCCGCCTCGCCGTCCCTACGCTTGCCGACTTCTGCATCATCGACGTACTCGAGGAAGCGGGCACCCTCCGCCGCCTGGCGAAGGTGCATGCCGATCCATCGCGGGAGGCGTTGCTGCGTGAGTCCGCGCCGCAGCCGGACGAATCGGGCGCCGATCGTGAGCTCGTCCTCAAGGTCATCCGCACTCGTCAGCCGGTGCTCATGCGCGACTGCAGTGACGCCGCCCTCGAGGCGCTCCGGTTGCCGCTGGCGCATCGCGAGCGGCTGCGGCGACTCGGCGTCACCTCGTTCATTGTCGTGCCGCTCGTCACGCGAGAGCAGGTGCTCGGCGCCATCACGCTCGGCGCGGGCGAATCCGGCCGTCACTACGACCTGATGGACCTGCTGACGGCCGAGCAGCTCGCGCGGCGGGCCGCGCGCACCATCGACAACGGCCGACTCTACGACAAGGCACAGCGCGCGATCCGCGCGCGGGACGAGGTGCTGGCCGTCGTCTCACACGACCTGCGGACCCCCCTGACGACCATCAGCCTGAGCGCGTCGATGATGGCCGAGGAAAGCACCACGCACGGGCAGCCGTCGTCGCAGTTCATCGGCGTGATCCAGCGCTCAACCGAGCAGGCGAACGCGATGATCAACAACCTGCTCGACATCTCGAGCATCGAGGCCGGGCACTTCCTCGTGAACCGGTCAACGGAAGACGTCGTGGCGCTCGCCCGCCAGGCGCACGAGCTGCTGGCGCCCCTGGCAGCGAACAAGTCCATCCGGTTCGACGTCGAGACGCCGAACGAACGGATCGTCGCATCGGTGGACGCGAACCAGCTCAGTCGTGTCTTCTCCAACCTCGTCGGCAACGCGCTCAAGTTCACGCCGGCGGGAGGGGTGATCAGCCTTCGCGTCGCTGAAGTGGACGGCGAGGTCAGGCTTTCGGTGAGCGATACCGGGCCTGGCATCCCGGCCAACGAACTTCCTCACGTGTTCGACCGCTTCTGGCAGGGACGGCCCGGAGACCGGCGCGGCGCCGGACTCGGGCTTTCCATCGTGCGCGGCATCGTCGAAGCGCACGGTGGTCGAATCTGGGTGGAGTCGCAGGAAGGAAAGGGCACGAGCGTCCTGTTCACCCTTCCGCTGCCGCATCCCGTCACCGCCGCCGCGCCGGTCGACGCCCCTGTCGCACTCCCTGTTGCGGTTGCTGTCCCGGCCCCCGTCCCGGTCCCGGTCGGCGAGACTGTCGCCGCTCCGGAAAGTGTGCGTCAAGAAAGCGGATGAGCGCCCGCTCCTCGGGCGAATGAGCGTACGTGTCCGGCGCGGCGCGATGGCGTGCCGGCAGCCGGATGGTCTCACCGTCGTCGACGTAGCGCGCGATGACCATCGGGTGCACGTACGACGCGCGACAGATTGCCGGCGTGTTGCCCAGCTCCGCGGCGACGAGCCGCATCGTCGTCACCACGTTGCGCTTCGCCTCCGTGTCGCTCCCGGGCGGACCGAGCTCCGCGAGAACCGTGGCGGCACGCAACGTCCCGCCCCACGTCCGGAAGTCCTTGGCACTGAATGGCACGCCGAGCGTGTCGTGCAGGTACTCGTTCACGTCGCGCGCCGTGAGGTCGTGCCACCGGCCGTCCTCGTGATAGCGGAAGAGGCGAGCGCCGGGCGACTCCAGATGCCGTTTCACGAGCCGCGCCAGCTCGGGGTTCGCCACCACCTTCCACTGCGCCACGCCACGCTTGCCGACGAACTCGAACTCGACGCAGCCGTCGGCCACGCGCACGTGACGCTTCCGCAGCGTCGCGACGCCGAACGTTCCATTCTCCTGCTGGTACCGTTCACCACCGACGCGAAAGAAGCTTTCGCTGATCAGTCGCACCACCGAGGCGGCGACTGTCCGACGCGTCGACGTTCGCGACGCGGCGTCGCGGCGGATACGGGCGCGGATCCCGGGAAGGTCCTTCGCCAGCTCGCGCACACGGTAGTACTTGCGCAGCTGGCCGCGCTCGACGGCCCGGGTATGGTAGCGGTACTGCTTCCGCCCCTTCACGTCGAGCCCCCACGCCTGCACCTCGGCTCGCGCACTGGCGGCAATGTGCACGTCGCGCCAGCCGGGAGGAACGGCAAGGGCCCTGATCCGCTCGAGGGTGCGCGCGTCCTTCACGCGCGTTCCATCGGAACGCACGTAGCGAAATGCGGTCTTCGGCCCCTCGCGCGTGATCCATTCGGCCATGGCGATCCCGGTGGAGGCAAAAGACGGTCCGGAAGGTCCCGACACTCGCTGCGCGAGTGCGGGATGACACCCAGGGGTTTAGATTTCCGGCTCCGCGCTTGCGACTCACCCTGGTGCCCCGACCATGGCCTGGCAGCTCCTCACCTTCGACGTCGCCGACCGGATCGCCACGATCACGGTCAACCGCCCCGACAAGCTGAATGCGCTCAACGACGCCCTGATGGCGGAGCTGGGTGAGGCGATCGACGAAGCCATCGCG
This sequence comes from uncultured Gemmatimonadota bacterium, assembly GCA_946479995.1. The sequence goes on from CAMLIU010000017.1 coordinate 10,584, forward strand.
CGCGACGACGTGGGGGGCGTCCTGCTCACGGGCGCCGGCCGCGCGTTCGTCGCCGGCGCCGACATCGGGGAGATGGTGGACGAGGGCGCGCTCGCGATGAAGGCGCGCGCCGAACGCGGGCAGCGCACCTTCCGCCGCTTCGAGACCTCGCCCAAGCCGACCGTCGCCGCCATCAACGGCTTCGCGCTTGGGGGCGGATGCGAGCTGGCGATGGCCTGCCACATCCGCATCGCGGCGGAGGCGGCGAAGTTCGGCCAGCCCGAGGTGAAGCTGGGGATCGTGCCCGGCTACGGCGGCACGCAGCGGCTGCCGCGGCTCGTCGGGAAGGGGCGTGCGCTGCAGCTCCTCATGACGGGGGAGATGATCGACGCCGCGGAGGCGTATCGGATCGGCCTCGTGAACCGTGTCGTCCCGGCGGCGGAGCTGCTCGGCGCCGCCCGCGCCATGCTCGGCACCATCGTCGCCCAGGGACCCCTTGCCGTGGCGCACTGCATCGAGGCGGTGGATCGCGGACTGGACATGCCGCTGGACGACGCGATCGCGCTGGAGGCGTCGTACTTCGGCCTGCTCTCCGCGTCGGCCGACAAGGGCGAGGGGATGCGCGCCTTCCTCGAGAAGCGCGCGCCGGCGTTCACCGGACGGTGACCGACGCGCGCGTCGTCCTGCGGTCGCTCTCACTGCGGGATTTCCGCAACCTCGGGCGACTGGACGTCGCGCTCCCGGACGACGGGGTGGCGATCGTCGGCGAGAACGGCCAGGGGAAGACGAACCTGCTGGAGGCCGTCTACTACCTGCACCTGCTGCGCAGCGCGCGCGGGGCGCGCGACGTGGACATCGTGCGCTTCGGCGCACCCGGCTTCCACATTGGCGCGCGCGCGGACGGGGGCGCCCAGCACGAGCTCTCGGTGGGCTTCGAGCGCGCGGGACGGCGAAAGCGCGTCAGGCTCGATGGCGCCGAGCCGGCACGGCTGAGCGACGCCCTCGGCGCCCTTCCCTGCGTGCTCTTCTCGCCGGCGGACGTGGAGCTCGTGGCGGGCGCGCCGAGTGCGCGTCGTCGCTACCTCGACATCCTGCTCGCCCTGTCGTCGCGCCCCTACCTGGCCGCACTGCAGCGCTATCGGCACGCGCTGGCACAGCGGAATGCGGCGCTGCGCATCGCGTTGCGTGACGGCGCGCGCGGCGAGCAGCGCGTCGCCGTGTGGGAGGCGCCGCTCGCCGAGCACGGCGCCGTGCTGTGGCGGGAGCGGATGCGGTGGACGGAAGGCGCGGCGCCGCGGTTCTCGGAGATCTGCGCCGCCATCGGCGAGTCCGCCCCGGTGGCGATGCGCTACGCAACGGCACTCGAGCCGGCGAGCCCGGAGGTGGACGACGTGCGCGCCGCGCTGGCACGCGCACTGGAGGAGAAGCGTGGCCTGGACCTGCGTCGCGGCATCACCCACGCCGGTCCGCATCGCGACGACCTCGCACTCACGCTGGACGGGCGCGAGCTGCGCGCATTCGGCTCGGCGGGACAGCAGCGATCGGCGGCGATCGCGATGCGGCTGCTGGAAGCGGACACGCTCAGCG
>CAMLIU010000018.1 GCA_946479995.1 uncultured Gemmatimonadota bacterium
GTGCGCGCGGCCACGCGGACGAGGGCAGGGGAACGCACGCGGTGATATCGCATCCAGTCGGGACGCCGTCAACGGCAGGACGCGCTCGTCACAGGGTCGGCGTCATGCGTGCAATCGCGACGCTCGTCCTCATGTCCTGCGTGAGTCCCCAGCGTCCCCCCGACGTGGTGGTCTTCGCGTCGGGCGCGGACCTCGAGTCGCCCGATCCGCTGGTCACCACCCATCCCCTGTCGCGCCAGGTCCAGCGGTATGCACTGCTCGTCACGCTCCTGCGCTACGACTCGGCGCTCGCGCCTCAGCCCTACTACGCGCGTCGCTGGCAGTGGTCGAACGGAGGAAAGGACCTCACCCTCCTTCTCGCCCCCGACCTGCGCTGGCATGATGGAGTTCCGACCACCGCGCAGGACGCCGCCTTCACGTTCCTCGCTGCGCGCGACGCCGCCACGGGCTTCGCGCGCGCGTCGGAGCTAGCCTCGCTCGACACGGCGATCGCCGTGGACGACACGACGTTGCTCTTCCGCTTCCGCGACGCGCCACCCGCGCTGCCTCCGCTCCTCTCGGAGCTCCCGCTCCTCCCGGCACACCTGCTCGAGAGAACCCCGCGCCACGACCTGCGATCCGCATCGTTCGAGCGTGCCCCCGTCGGCAACGGCCCGTTCCGCTTCGAGTCGCGGCAGCGCGGCTCGAGCTGGAGCTTCGTGCGCAACGATTCGTTTCCGCTGTCCCTCGGCGGTCCGCCGGCATTGCGTGGCTTCGTCGTCGCCGTGGTGGATGAGGCCACCACGAAGTACGCGGGGCTCGTGAGCGGGGAGCTGGACGTGGCGGGAATCGCGCCCACGATGGCGCCCGTTGCCGAGCGCGATGACCTGCTGCGGGTCGTGACCTATCCGGTGCTCTTCGGCACCGGGCTCTTCTTCAACACCACGCGCCCGCCCTTCGACGACCTGCGCGTGCGTCGCGCCGTCGCGCGGTCCGTGGATCGTCGTCGCATCGTGACTGTCGCGCTCGCCGGATACGGCGAGCCGGCGTCGAGCCCCGTGCCGTCCGGAAGTCCGCTCGCCTGGCAGGACGCGCCCGGACGCGACACGGTGCTGGCAGACAGGCTACTCGACGAAGCAGGCTGGCGCCGCGGATCGGACGGAGTTCGCCGACGCGCTGGACGGCCACTTACGGTCGAGCTGCTCACCGTAGGCAGTGGCGACAACGTGGTCGAACAGCTCGTGCAATCCGACCTGGCGGCTCGAGGAATCGTCATGCACATCCGGCAGACCGAGCTGGGCACCTTTCTCACGACGGCGCGAGCGTCTACCAAGCGATTCGACGTCCTGCTTGCCGGCGTGCCCGGCGACCTCGCGCTGTCGCAGGTCAACGCCCTCTTCGCCACTTCGCAGCGAGGCGGGTCGCTCGACTACACGGGGTTCCACGCTCCCGTGCTCGACGCGGCGCTCGCCGCCGCGGGGGCCGCGCGAAGCGATTCCGTGCGCCGCGCGGCGTGGATTCGCGTCCAGGTCATGCTCGACTCGCTCGCGCCGGCCACCTGGCTCTACCATTCCCGCGGCGTGCAGGGGGCGACGCGGAGGCTGCACGGCCTGCGCATGGACCTCCGCGGCGAGCTCGTCACGCTGCACGACTGGGCGCTCGCCGAGCCAGGAGTGGCGCAATGAGCCTCCTCGTCACGCGTGACGAGCTGCTCGCCCGTCGCGCCGTCGCGACGGGCCCGCTGGCGGCGCTGGCTGCAGGACTGCGGCGCGAGCTCGAGCCGGTGATCGCGAGCCGTCCCGACGTCCCGCTCGAGAAGGCGCTGCTCTCCCGGGCCGGCGGACGGTGCGAGAAGGATGGCACACTCCTCGAGTACGACCCGTTCCTCGTGCAGCACCGATGCCCGCGGTGTGGACGGACGCACGAAGGGGAGCTGCACGATCGTTTCCGGCTCTACTGGCATCATCTCTGGCTCGCCGAGCGGGCCGTCCATGGCGCCGTGCTCGGCGTCCTGCTCGACGACGAAGGCGCGCGCGACACCGCCGCGCACCTGCTTTCCAGCTACGCCGACCGCTATCTCGCGTATCCCAACGCGGACAACGTGCTCGGTCTCTCTCGTCCCTTCTTCAGCACCTACCTCGAGTCGATCTGGCTGCTGCAGCTCTGCGTCGCCCTCGACCTGCTGGAGATCGGCGCGCCGTCGGATCGCGTTTCCGCGCTGGGTGCGCAGCTGCGGGACAGGTTGATAGAGCCGAGCGCGGCGCTCATTGCCGCGTATGACGAGGGGCTCTCCAATCGCCAGGTATGGAACAATGCCGCCCTGATGGCCGCGGGCTCGCTCCTCGGGGACGAGTCTCTCGTCGAGCGGGCGAGTGCGGGTCCATCGGGTCTCGGCGTGCATCTGTCCGAGGGGCTGCTCGCCGATGGTAGCTGGTACGAGGGCGAGAACTATCACCTCTTCGCACACCGGGGGCTCTGGTATGGCGTGCGCATCGCCGAGACGAATGGGCATGCCCTCGCCAGGCACTACGACGCGCGATTTCGTGAAGGATTTGCCGCACCGTTCCGCACGCTTCTTCCCGATCTCACCTTCCCGTCTCGCCGCGACTCCCAATACGCGGTGAGTGCGCGGCAGCCGCGGTTTGCCGAATCGTGTGAGCTGGGACTCGCGCGGAGCTTCGACGAGCGTCTCGTCTCCATGCTGGCCCGCCTGTACGATGAGTCGGTTCCCCATGGTGAGACGGGTCGACGCGCCACCTCCGCCGACGTCGAACGCAACCTGGCTCCCACCGGGCTCTCGCGCGCCGACCTGTCGTGGCGAAGCCTCCTTGTCGCGCTGCCGCAGCTGCCGCCCCTCGTGGCGACGCCCTTCACGTCGGACCTGCTGCCCGCACAGGGGCTGGCGATCCTTCGCCGCGACGACGGGGGGACGTACGTCGCGCTGGATTACGGTCATTCTGGGGGCGGACACGGGCACCCCGATCGCCTGAACCTGCTGCTGGTGGATGGTCACGTGCGGTGGTTCGACGACCCGGGCACGGGATCGTACGTGGACGAATCGCTGCACTGGTATCGGAGCACGCTGGCCCATACCGCGCCACTGGTGGACGGACGGTCGCAGCCGCCGACGCACGGTTCCCTCGTCGCCTTCGATGACGACGGGCGAATGGGCTGGGTGAGCGCCACGGCGCCGCTCCTTCCTGATGCCGAGCTGCGGCGCACCCTGGTACTCATGCCGGACTACCTGATCGATCTCCTCGAGTGGGACGCGCCGGCGCCCCACGAGGTCGGCCTTCCGCTCCAGGGTGTCGACGCCGTGGACGACCTCGAGCTCCCGCTCCCTCGCAACGCCACGCGAATCCGCGGGGGGACGGGCAAGGAAGATGGTTTCGGCTTCCTGCGCGATTGTCAGCGCATCGCGACACGAGCGGGCGAGCCGGTTCGGCTCCGCCGGAAGCGCGAGGGCATCGGCAATGCGACCCTCGACGGTTGGGCGCTCGTGCCCGCGGGCACCGTGTGGGAGCGCGCGTTGGCGCCCGATGTTCCCTCACGGACCGGACTGGTGCCCCTCCTCATCCCCCGTGCCTTAGCGGCCAGCGGACGCATGGCCATGGTGTGGAGCTGGCGGGGCAGGGTGAGTGACGTGCAATTCGGCGATGCGGCAATCGACGTTCTGCGCGAAGACGGTACGCGGGATGAGCACCGCCACTCGGCGGAAGGGTGGCGCATCGCTCGAGCGGCTGGCGAACGGGCGGAGGAGGTCGTGCTGGCGGGATACGTGAGTCGGCGCACGCCAGTGAATGCCACGTCGGCGGTCCTGCCGCGCGAGTCCGCGACGCGCGTGCTGCCGATCCCCGCCGCCTTCCAGCTCGGCGAACCGCACTATCGCCGCTCGGAGCTCACCTGGCGGGAGGCCGGACAGCCACGAGCCGACGTCGCGATCTCCGAGCGCCGTCGCGGCGTGCTCGAGGTGCGCGTTCGCGTCGCGCCGTCCAATCGCATCTTCGTGCCGATGGCCGCCGTCAACGTCCTCGACAACGAGCCCGCCGCCATCAATGGCGATGGGGTGCAGCTGTACGTGGACGCTGGCGGTGCGCGTGGCGGCTGGCTCCTCGTTCCGCGGGCCGACAGCGACGACGTGGAGCAGCGACCCGTCGAGGGATGGGACGACGGTCTCCGCGTCAGTGCGACCTGGCAGGAGATCGACTCGGGGTGGGAGCTCGTCGCCACCGTGGTCCTTCCCGGCGGCGCGAACGAGATCGGGCTCGATCTGCTCGTGAACGAGACGGCGCCGGGCCGCGCGCGACGTCGGGGTCAGCTCGTGCTTTCGGGTGCCGACGGGGAATTCGTCTATCTTCGTGGGGATCGTCACGATCCTTCGCGTCTCCTTCGCTTCGCACTGCCCGATGGCTGAATCCCGTCTCGCCCGCATCTCCGTCGTCCTCTACGAACCGCAGGATCCCGTGAACATCGCCGCCACGGTGCGCGCGATGAAGAACATGGGAGTCAGCTCGCTTCGGCTCGTCCGCCCGGTGGCGTACGATCCGGTGCGCCTGGAAGGGATCGCGCACGACACCTGGGATGTCATCGACGCCATCGAGGAGTACGATGACTTCGATGCCGCGGTCGCCGACTGCGTGCGCCTCCTCGGCTTCACCGCGCGACGTCGCGCAGCGAAATGGCAGCTGCTCGAGCCGAAGGGCGCCGCTGCCGACGCGCTGGAGCACGTCGAGGAGGGTCGCGTCGCGATCGTCTTCGGCCGCGAGGACACCGGACTGCCCAACGACGTGCTCGACCGTATCCACGCGGCGGTGACAATTCCCACCACCGAGCACGCGTCACTCAATCTCGCGCAGGCGGTGCTGATCGCCCTGTACGAGCTGCACCTCGCGTCGGGCGATGCGACGCGGACGCTGCGCGGCCCTCGCAAGGAGGCGCCTCCGCCGACAGCCGAGCTGCTCGAGCGATACTTCGCCGAGCTGCACCGCTCACTCGACGCCATCCAGTTCTTCAAGACGCGCTATCCCGAGCACATCATGCGGTCGCTGCGCGCGCTCACCTTCCGCGCCGCGCCCGACGACCGCGAGCTCTCGCTCCTTCGCGCCGTGTCGCTCGAGATCGTCCGCTACCTGGAGCGCACCGGCCGGATCGAGCGAACGCTGCCGGACGAGGTCTCCCCGCGCCCGCCGCGCCACGTGACCGGGCGCGATACGAGCAGCCGCGCCGAGGATTGACGCAGGGGCTGCACGCCACTCTCATTGAGCCATGGCTCTCAATCGCTTCTTCGGCCGTCGGAAGGACAGCGCGACGGAACCGCCCGCATCACCCGACACCGGGATCGCCGCTGAAGAGGCGGAGGACGACTCCGCCTTCGAGCCCGAGGGTGCGCCCGAGGACCTCGACCAGCGCAGCTGGCGTGAGCGTGCTGACGCCGTGCTCGCCACCGGCGCCTCCACCGGCAGCAAGCGCCCGCTCGCGCTCTTCGGAACCGAATCGACCGACGCGCCAGCGCATTTCGTGACCGCGAGCGGCTGTCGGGTCACCGACGTGGACGGCAACCGCTTCCTCGATTGCACGATGGCCCTCGGCTCTGTGGCCCTCGGTTATTCCGAGCCGAGTGTGGTGCAGGCGGTAATTGCCGCGGCCTCCGAGGGCAACGTGAGCGCACTTTCCAGCTGGCGCGAGGTCGAGCTCGCCGAGCGCCTCTGCGCGATCATTCCCTGCGCCGAGCGCGTGCAGTTCCTGAAGACTGGCGCCGAGGCGACGTCCGCTGCCGTGCGACTCGCGCGAACCTACACCGGACGCGCGCACGTCGTGGGCTCCGGCTACTTCGGCTGGCACGACTGGAGCAGCGAGGCGCGCGGCGTGCCCCAGGCGACGCGACATTTCTTCTCGGCGGTGCCCTTCGACGACCTGTCGGCGCTCGACAGCGCGGTGGAGCGGGCGGGCAACGACCTCGCCGCCATCGTGCTCGAGCCGATCGTGGAACGCGAACCATCGGAGATGTGGCTCCTGCGGGCGCGCGAGCTGTGCGACGCGCGCGGCGCGGTGCTGATCTTCGACGAGGTGAAGACGGGATTCCGCGTGGCGCCGGGCGGGTGGCAGGAGGTGAGCGGCGTAACCCCCGACCTCGCGTCGTTCGGGAAGGCCATGGCCAACGGCTATCCGCTCGCGGCGGTGGTGGGCCGCGCGCCGATCATGGAGGCCGCCCGCGACACCTGGATCTCGTCCACGCTTGCCAGTGAGAGCACCGCACTCGCCGCGGCACTCGCGGTCCTCGACTGGCACGACAAGGCCGACATCTGCGCCACGCTCGCCGAAACGGGGCGCGAGATGCGCGCTGCGGTGGACCGCGCCATCATGGCCAGCCGCATCGACGGCGTCACCACCTGGGGCATCGACCAGATGTGGCTGATGCGCTGGGACGATCCGGCGAGGGAGTCGCGCTTCCTCCTGCGCGCGCTCGACGAGGGCGTGCTCTTCAAGCGCGGCGCGTACAACTTTGCCGCGGTGGCGCACGACGAGGAGGCGCTGCAGGAGATCGAGTCAGCGGCGAGTGCGGCGTTCGTCGGGCTCATGGAAGAGTCGGCGGAGTGACGACGTCGATGCCCCTCGGCGGGCTGGCTCCGCTGGTGGACGCGCACGCGCACTTCCTCCACGCCGGCGCGGGACGCGCCGACTGGAAGCAGGTGAACGACGCGCGCTTTCGCGCCGGGGAAGCCATCGGCGTCACTTATCATGTGGCCAGCGTGCTCGGCAGCTACGGGCACCGCTCGCCGACCTATTTCCCCTCGCCCGACGACGTGTCGCGCGGCAATGATGCCATGGCGGAGATCGCCCGCGCCGAGCCGGACCGCGTGCGGTGGTACGCCACGGTGAACCCGAACTTCACGTCGCACGCGGTCGCCGAGCTGCGCCGCTGTCGCGAGCGCGGCGCGGTGGGCGTGAAGCTGCTCGCCAGCCGCCGTGCCGACGACCCGCTTCTCGATCCCGTCTGCGAGGTGGCGGCGGAGTATGGATTCCCGATCCTTCACCACATCTGGCAGCATCGCACGCGCGAGTGGCCCAACCAGGAGATCTCGGACGGCGCGGACCTCGGACGCCTCGCCGCGCGGCATCCCGCGGTGTCGTTCATCCTCGCCCACCTGGGTGGAGGGGGTGACTGGTCGCATACCCTCGCCGCGGTGGGCGACATCGCCAACGTGTATCCCGACCTCTCGGGAAGCGGCGTGGACCGCGGGATGCTCGATGCCGCACTCGCCACGCTGGGACCCCAGCGGCTGCTGTGGGCGTGCGACCTCACGATGGAGACCGGACTCGCGAAGCTGCGCGCCCTCGAGGTGATCGGCCTCCCGGCAGAGGACTTGGCTGACATCCGCTGGCGGAACGCGGCGCGATTGTTCGGTCCCGCCGCCTTTCCCCGCTGCACGGCGAGTGGGGCACGCGTCGCATGATCGACTGCGCCACGTACATCGGTCCGTACCCGTTTCGCGAGCTGCCGCACCCTGAGGCTTCCGTGCTCGTGCGGGTGCTGTCGCGCGAGGGAATGAGCGGAGCGTGGGTCGGCTACCTGCCCGCGCCATGGCAGCGCGATCCGCGGCCTGGGAACGAGTCGCTGTTCGCGGCGCTCGAATCCCACGAGGTGCTTCGTGCCGCGCCGGTGGTGCGCCCCGATTGGCCCCGCTGGGAGCGCGACCTGCGGGCGGTGGTGGAACGAGGCGCCGCCGCCGTGCGTGCCTACCCGATGCACTGGGGAATGGGACCGCATGACGAGCGCATGCGCGCGCTCGCGCTCGCCTGCGGGGAGCTGGGAGTGCCTCTCCTGCTCACCGTGCGCTTCGAGGATCTCCGACAGCGCTCTCCGCTCGACGTCGCCGGTGACCTGTCGGCCGCGCACGTGCGTGCGCTCGCGAGGGCGGGCTCGAAGGTGTGACTCGTCGTGACGGGAGCCGGCCGCGAGATGCTGGAGGAGGTCCACTGGGGCCTCACCACTGACGAGCAGCGTCGCGTGCACTGGGACTTCGCCTGGATCTGGGGCCCGCCCGACGACCACCTCGCGCACCTCTTTCGCACCGTTGGCAGCGAGCGATTCGTGTACGGCTCGCACTGGCCGTTGCGTCTCACGCAGAATCCGCGAGCGAACCTCGAGCTGTTGCCGCCCGATCTGCGCAGCGACGGCATCACCGATGCAAGGGGCCTCACCCTCGTCAGGAAAACGCCGACTTGATCTTTCCCCGGGGACGCGGGAGGTTGCGCGGGTTGCGCATGCATTGCCGCACCGCTCGCCTTGCGGCAGCGAATGTCCTCGCACAAACTTGCTGGCTGGTCGGGGCATGGTGAATCGATTCACGCATGCCCCATCCATTGTTTTTCCCAACACCCCAACGCGATGACGCAGCGAAGGAAGTGGGCCGCCATCCCCGGACTCTTCATCCTGGCGGTCGGTGCCGTCGTCCTGTCCGCCTACAGCGGCGCATCCTCCTCGCAGGGCCGTGGTCCCGAACAGCCGATCAAGTTTCCCCACCCACGCCATGCCGGCGCGGTGAAGGACGGGGGGCTCGGGATGAACTGCCTCTACTGCCATAACAACGCCAACAAGTCCGCCGACGTCGGCATGCCCGCCGTCAGCACTTGCATGGGTTGCCATACGATCATTCTCGGCCGCGCCGATTCGTCGAAGCGCGAGATCGCGAAGCTCCAGAAGTACGCCGCCGAGAACAAGCCGGTCCCGTGGGTGCGCATCCACAAGGTGCCGGAGTACGTGCACTTCCCGCACGTGCGGCACGTCAACGCCGGCGTCACCTGCCAGACCTGCCACGGGCAAGTGCAGAAGATGCAGACGGTCTACCAGTACGCGTCGCTCAACATGGGCTGGTGCGTGAACTGCCACGTCAACGGCTACGACCCCAAGGAAGGCCAGAAGGCCGCCGGCTACGACAACGTGCCGCCGGCCAACTACTCCGGTGGCGTTCCGTACGGCACCCCGGGTAGCAGCGCCGGCATCGCCGCCAACGCCGCGGCGTTCACTCCGCCCGGCATGGGGCTGCCACGCGATACGGCTGCACCGTCCGGCGGCGCCACCCCTGCTGCAGAGCGTCGCCGCGCGCGCTACGACTGCGCCAACTGTCACTACTAGCCCGCCCGAGGAAAGCCGCCACATGAGCAACGACACGGGGTCGCCGGGCGTCAAGCGACGCGACTTCCTGAAGGTCCTCGGTGCCGCCGGCGCCACCATCGGTTCGGTGGGCTGCAGCTCCGAGAAGGTCGGAAACCTGATCCCCTATCTCGTTCATCCGGACGAGACGGTCTCCGGCGTCTCCACCTACTACGCCACCACCTGCCGCGAGTGCTCCGCCGGCTGCGGCATCATTGCCGAGACGCGCGATGGCCGCACCACGAAGCTCGAGGGCAACCCCGAGCATCCGCTGAATCGCGGCGCGCTCTGCTCGCGCGGCCAGGCGGCGGTGCAGGGGCTCTACAACCCGGATCGCTTCCGCGGACCGATGGTGAAGGAGAACGGCGCCTGGAAGTCGATCGAGTGGGATGCCGCCCTCAACCTCCTCGGCCAGAAGCTCGCCGGCGCCCGCGGCGCCGCGGCGAACGCCGTCTTCCTCAATCAGCACGAGAGCGGCAGCTTCCCCGCCTTCCTCGATGCGTGGCTCGCCGGCTACGGCATGCGCCCGCACCTGAGCGTGGACTTCGAGGCGGACAGCGCCGCCATCGAGGCCAACCGCCGCACCTACGGTGTGGCGTGGCCGCGCCTCTCCTTCGCCGACGCGAAGCTCATCGTTTCCTTCGGGGCCGACTTCCTGGAGACGTGGGGCCTGTCGGTGCCGCAGCAGCTCGACTTCGCCGACGCGCGCGCGAAGCTCACTGGTGCGCCGCGATTCGTATACATCGGTCCCCGCCGCTCGCTCACCGGCCTCAACGCCGATCAGTGGATCGCGTGCAAGCCGGGCACCGAGCTCGCCATCGCCAACGCGCTGGCCGGCCGGACCTCCATTGCCGATGCGGCGCAGCAAAGCGGCGTCTCCGCGGCCACGCTGCAGCGACTGCAGCAGGAGATGTCCACGGCGAAGCCCGTGCTCGCGCTGGCGGGCACCCGGGGCGCCAATGCGCTCGACGTCGCCCTCGCCGTCGCGGCGCTGAACCAGGCCAACGGCGCGGTCGGCACGACGATCCGCCCCGCCGAGCCGATGCTCGGCTTCGAGGGCATCGCCCGCTTCGGTGAAGTCGCTGCCGCGGTGGAGCGGATGCGCGCCGGTTCGGTGCCCATCGCCTTCGTGCGCGGCGCGAACCCCGCGTACAGCCTCCCGGCGAGCGCCCGCTTCGCCGAGGCGTTCGCGAAGGTGCCGTTCAAGGTGAGCTTCTCGCTGTATCCGGACGAGACCACCGAGCTGTGCGACCTCGTGCTCCCCGACCTGCACTCGCTCGAGTCGTGGGGCGACGCCGAAGCGGGGCGCGGACTCGTTTCGCTCCAGCAGCCGGCGATGGACCCTGTCTTCGCGGGCACGCGGGCAACCGCTGACGTGCTGATGCAGGTGGCGCTGAAGGAACCGGCGAATGCCGCGCGCTATCCGCAGAAGGACTATCGGAGCTGGCTCATCCAGCGCTTCCCCGGCGGGATGAACGCCTTCACGCAGACGCTCGTGAAGGGTGTCGGGCCGGGCGCCGTCGCGCCGCGGACCGCCGCCACCGGCGCCGTGACCACGCTCGCCCCCGCCGCGCCGATCGACAGCACGAAGGGCGACTTCTATCTCGTCGTGTACCCGTCGCCGGTGCTCGGCGACGGACGCGGTGCGAACAAGCCGTGGCTGCAGGAGCTCCCCGATCCGGTGAGCAAGGTGCTCTGGAGCTCGTGGGTCGAGCTGCACCCGGAGACCGCGCAGCGGCTCGGCATCGACCGCGGAGACATCGTCGAGGTGAGCACGGCGGCGGGCAAGGTGCGCGCGCCGGCCTACCTCTACCTCGGCATTCGTCCCGATACCGTCGCCATCGCCCTCGGGCAGGGCCATTCGTCGGTGGCGAAGCTCGATCAGTTCGAGCCCAAGCACACCGACCCGAAGGTGGTGCAATGGGGCTACGGCCGTTACGCGCGCAACCTCGGCGTGCGTGCGCAGGACCTGCTCGGTGTCGCCGGTGACGCGGCGGGCGGGCTCGCGCTCGTCAGCACGCGGGCGTCCATCTCGAAGACCGGCGACAGCGAACAGCTGATCTCCACCGAAGGATCGGCACGCCAGCACGGGCGTGGCATCGCGCAGGCGATTCCGCTGTCGGAGTTGGGCCACTCGCCGCGCGGCGACGAGAACGGCGTCGCCGCCGTGGCGGCGGAGGGCGAGTCGCACGGACGCGACGAGCACAGCCAGCCTGGTGGCGTTCCACTCATGCCTGGTGCGCAGCCGTCGGAGATCCCGCCGCAGGAGCACGAGCGGATCCCGGGCGCGCCACCGACCGTCTTCCTGCCGGGTCTCCGCTCGCCGGTGGCCGCCGACGCGCAGGGCGAGCTCGGCTCGCCCACCAGCGAGGATCGGGGGAAGCTCAAGGGCATGTACTCGCCCAACCACTGGTCCGGCATGGAGCAGCGGCGCTGGGCGATGACCATCGACCTCGCGCGCTGCACCGGCTGCTCGGCGTGCGTCACGGCGTGCTACGCCGAGAACAACATCCCCACGGTCGGCGCCCCGTGGCAGAACGCCACCATCTGGGCGGACGCCAAGGCGGGCTTCAACATCGTGCGCGGCCGCGAGATGAACTGGATCCGCCTCGAGCGCTACTTCGAGGGGGCACCGGACGCGAAGTTCACCGAGGATTTCGAGGCGCGCTTCGTCCCGATGCTCTGCCAGCATTGTGGCAACGCGCCCTGCGAGCCGGTGTGCCCGGTGTATGCCACCTATCACGCTCCGGACGGCCTCAACGTGCAGGTCTACAACCGCTGCGTGGGTACGCGCTACTGCAGCAACAACTGCCCGTACAAGGTCCGCTACTTCAACTGGTTCGGCTACGGCGAGCCCG
>CAMLIU010000019.1 GCA_946479995.1 uncultured Gemmatimonadota bacterium
ACCGCCGGATCCTCGAACCCCAGCACCCACACCGAGTACCCCCGCAGCCCGTACTGCTTCGCCAGAGCCACTCGGGCGGCCATGGACCGGGAATCCACGAGGAAAAGGAACTCGTTGATCCCGTCGTTCTGCCAGTACGCCATCCCCTCCTTCTGCCGGTCGTCCCAGGTGGTCTTCGCGCCGTTCCGGGCCAGTATTCCCTGCGCTGCGTCGTACGACAGCCCTCCCCCGGTCATCCGCGGGCCGTCCTTCGCGTCATAGGTCGGGTACCACCACTCCGAGTAGGAGGGGATGCCGAGGGACAGCTTGCCCGGGGGGACGCCGAGGCCGAGCACGTACTTCACCACCTCCTCCATCCATGGGTAGCCGGCTACCGGGCCGGGCGGGGTGCGGCGGGTGTGCTGGGAGTACGTCATCAACGAGATGAAATCCATGGCATCGGCGAGCGCCTTGTAGTCGTACGCACCGCGCCAGTTGTCGAAGATCCACTTGTGGTACGGCGTCGGACCCGGGTAATCGCTGGCCCTCGGCACCACCGCCGCCGAGAGGGAGCATCCCACGCGATGCAGCGAGTCGGCGACCTCGCGCGAGAAGGACGTGAACGCATCCCGGTCCGTGACACGCACGTTCTCGAAGTCGAACTGGATGCCGTCGAACTTGTTGTCACGGCAGAGAGCCGTGATGTTGTGCACCGCCCGCTTCCGTGCGTCCGGGTTGGTGAGCACGTGGTGGAAGATGGACTGGTCGAAGCCGGGGTTCACGATGAGCGGGATGAGCTTCACCTTCTTCGCCCGCGCGGCCGCCACCATGCGCGAGTCCACCTGCCCCCAGATGATGCCGATGCTGTCCATCGAGAACGACTGCGGGGCGACGACGGAGATCCGGTCGGCGTGCTCGATGAAGCTCTGCACGCTGCGCTCGTCGTTCGTGGCGTACCAGAGCGCTTCCGGCGCCTGCGCGCGAGCCGCCGGTGCAGCCAGCGCGCATAGCGCGATCAACGAGAGAGAAAGACGTTTCATGGTCCCGGGAGATGAGTTGAATACCTGACGCGACCACGGGGCCGCTCCGGCATGCAGCCGGAACGACCCCGTGTGACACGTCACCTGCCGCAGTCCACCAGCGTCAGCAGCCGGCGTTGGGGTTGGTGTTGCATTCCGTCTGCGGCATCGGCAGGAACGACACCTTGGGCTGCACCCCGATCAGGGTCCCGAGCCGCCGAAGGTCCTCCCACCGCAGCCCCTGCGAGAAGAGCTCGTACTTCCGCTCGTACGCGATCTGGGCGAGGACCTGGTCCTTGGTGGCGAGCTGCACGATCGTGAGCGGGGGCAGCTGCGCCCCCGGCGTGGTGGCCGTGCCGCTCTTCGTGCGCACCGCGTTGATGTCGGCGATGGCCTGCGGCAGCTGGCCAAGCTGCGCCTCCGCCTCGGCCCTGATCAGCAGCACCTCGCCCGGCAGGTACACCGGGAACGGCGCGTTCCGCGTGCCGTACAGCGCGAACTGCGCGAGCTGCAGTGACGGCGGGTTGCCATTCGGCGGCGTGGCAAGCGTGTCCACCCAGAACGGAACGCGCTTGTCATTCGGCTCCGCGGCGCGCGCCCAGCTCTTCAGTGGCGCCACGTAGCCGGCGAGCGACGAGTAGTTGTAGATCGGGTTGAGATCCGGATCGGGATAGGTGAGGAGCGACACCTTCGTCAGGTCCACCCGGTTCGCCGCATCGATGGCCTGCTGGTACTGGCCGGTGAACAGGTAGTAGCGCGCGAGCATGGCGTCGATCGTGTTGCGCACGTCGAAGCCGCTGCTCACCGCACGGCTGGTGAAGCCGCTCAGGTCCGCCGCACTGTACGGCTGCAGGTCGGCGCGCGCCGACTCGAGGAGGCGGATCACCTCGGCGAACACCTGGGCGCGAGGCACCGGCGTGCCGCCGGAAACCGACGCATCGATCGGCAACTCGGCGTACTGCTGCGCGGCCATGCCGAGCGCCATCGCCTTGAACAGCTTGGCGTTGGCGGTGAGGCCGGCGGCGAAACCGGCGCTGATGCCGCTGATGTTCGGCACGGCGCCGATGATCGCATCCGCCGTGCGCGCGATCCGGTACGTCACGTAGTACGGATCGGACACCACGCCGAACGTCGGATCGATGCCATCTCCAGTGAACAGTGACTGGTCGGCGGCCAGCGCCTTCGACGCAGTCCCCCACTCGTCAGTCACCAGCGCCGGCGCGCGGACGTAGGTGTTCACCGAACTGGCGAACTGGTCCTGCATCCCCAGCTCGGTGGCGATCACCCCCTCCAGGTTGGAGAGCGCCGCCTGTTCCGTGGGCGAGTTGGGATTGGTGAGGTCGAGACTCGTGTTGCAGGCCATGCTCGCCGCGAGGGCGAGCACGCCGAGACCCAGGCGAATGCGCATGCGCTTCGCTCCTGTATTGAAAGGCTGTGTGATGAGTCGCGTGTCCATGGGCCCCGTCAGAAGTTGAGGTTGAGGCCGAGGGAGAACATCCGCGGGATCGGCGACGTGCCGAACTCCACGCCACGCGCCACCGTGTTCGCCGAGAAGAGGTTCACTTCCGGATCGATGCCGGTGTAGTCGGTCCAGGTGTACAGGTTGCGGCCGGAGAGGCTGAGCGTGGCGCTCTCGGCGCCGAAGCGGCGCACGAGCGACGGGTCGAGCGTGTAGCGGATCGCCGCCTCACGCAGCTTCACGAAGCCGCCGTCCTCGACAAACTCCTCGTACAGCAGGTGTCGCTCGATGTTCAGCGTTTCCTGGCAGTACGTCGTGCCGCTGGCGACCACGCACTGCTCGTTGGCGTTGCTCGCCCCGGCGCCGAAGTACTCGGAGATGCGGCGCGAGAAGTTCGCGACCTTGTTGCCGAAGCGGCCGTCGAGCAGGAAGCTCACCTGCGTGCGCGAGCCGATGTTGAAGTCGTTGTTCCACGACAGGGTGAACTTCGGATCCGGGCTGCCGAGGAACTTCTTCAGGATCTGGCAGTTCGGACCACGCGCACGGGAGACGATGATCCCTTCCGTACCCGCGATGGGGTTGCACTTGGCATCCAGGCGGCCAGTGACCTCGATGTTTCCCTGCGCGTCGCGCGGATAGTAGGAACCGTAGAACTCACCGACAGGCTGTCCCACAGCCACCACGTTCAGGTAGCCGAAGGGGAGCGTGTCGTTCGCCGTGACGAGCTTGTCCACGCGAGACTTGTTGGCCGCGTAGTTGAGGCGCGAGTTCCACTGGAAGTTGCTGCGATTCGCGAGCAGCGCGCTCAGCCCGATCTCCACGCCCTTGTTCGTGAGCGCGCCGACGTTCTGGAGCTGGCTGCTGTAGCCGGAGCTGAGCGGCAGGGGCACGCCGAGCACGAGGTCGGTGGAGTGCTTGTCGTACCAGGTGAATTCGAGCGAGACACGGTTGTTCGGGAGCGCGGCGTCGAAGCCGGCTTCGTACTCGCGCTGCCGCTCCGGCTTCAGCTCCGGGTTGCCGGCCTGGGAGCCCGGGATGAGCGCCGGCTTGCCGGCCCGCGAGGCCACGGCGTAGTTGTCGAAGATGCTGTACGCCGAGGGCGGCTGGCCGCCGGTCTCGCCGTACGCGGCGCGGAGGCGCAGCGTGCCGAGGAAGCTGGCGAGCGCCGAGTTCTCCCAGAACGGCTCCTGGTTCACGCTCCACGACGCGCCGAGGCGCGGGAAGAGCTGCCACCGCTGGTCGGCGCCGAAGGCGCTGGACGCCTCGTAGTTCAGGCCACCGGTGACGAACAGCCGCTCGCCGAAGCCGAGCCGCTCCTGCAGGAAGCCGCCGAGGGTGCGGATGTCGATGATCCCCTGGCTGGACGACGGCGTCGCGCCGCCGGAGCCGACCGTCGTCTGGCCCGGCGAGAGGCCCGATGCCGCCGCGCGCACCTCGTTGCTGTGGTCCGAGGTCTGGCGGCCGCCAAGCGTGGTGGTCGCGTGCAAGGCGCTGGAAAGGTCGTACTCGTGCGTCAGCGTGAGGTCGTTGTTGAAGCGCGTGATGTCGCGCGTCGGGTTCTGGACCGAGCCCGTGAACGACGCTCCGGTGGACTGCGGCGGCTGGTAGTAATAGAAGCTCTCGTTGCTGCGATCGAGGCCGAACAGGTAGTTCACCGTCAGGCTCGGGATCGGGTTCCAGTTCGTGCTGAACCCGCCGATGAACCGGTTGGTGTTGTCCTGCGCCTTCCAGTTGGCGATGACGTCCAGCGGGTTGGTGCCGAGGATCGGGCTGTAGGGGTAGCGCCCGAGCGTGGTGTTGTAGCTCGGATCGTACGTCGTCGGGGTGAAGATGAGCGTCGTGATGACGCCCTGCGTCTGCTCACCCTCCGGCATGAAGTCCGTCTTGCGCTGGATGTAGCTGCCGTTGACGGTGAACGAGAGCTTGTCGGAGATGGTCTGGGTGAGCGAGCTGCGGGCGTTGACATTGTTCATGTCCGAGCCGCGGATGATGCCGGTCTGCGTCTGCCAGAGCCCCGACGCGTAGTACTTGGTGGCGTTGCTGCCGCCGCTCACCGAGAGCTGGTTCGTGGCGCCGTTGGACCTCTGGAAGATCTGGTCCTGGTAGTTGTAGCGCGTCACCGGCACGCCGAGCGCCGAGGCGCCGCCATACAGCACGTCGCCGCGCCCCGCGGTCGGCGACTCGTTCAGCGCGTACTCCTTGGGCGCCTTGCCGGTGTTGTACTCGGTGCGGAGGGTGATGCGTGGCGCGCCGGCGCTGCCGCGCTTGGTGAAGATCTGGATGACGCCGTTGTTGGCGCGCGAGCCGTACAGCGCGGCGGCCGCGGCCCCCTTCACCACTTCCACGTGGTCGATGTCGCCCGGGGCGATGTCGGAGAGGCTGTTGGTGAGCGCCGCCCCGCCGCGTCCCGCATTGGCGCCGAGGCTGACGAGCGCCTCGGAGTTGTTCTCGACGATCACGCCGTCCACGACGATGAGCGGCTCGGCGCCGCCGAGGATGGAGCCGGTGCCGCGGAGGCGGATGCTGACGCCGCCGCCCGGCTGGCCGTTGTTCTGGCTGATCACGGCGCCGATGACCTTGCCCTGCAGCGCCTTGTCCACGGACTGCGCGGCGGGCGCAGTGTTGATCTCGTCACCCGCGACGGTGGTCACGGTGTTGCCCAGCTTTCGCCGCTCGGTGGGGGCACCGGTGCCGGTGACGACCACTTCGTTGAGCTGGATGGCGTTCACCTGCATCGGGATCGGGCCGACGTCCACCGTGAGGTCGTTGCCGAGCGTGATGGAGCGGACGACGCGGGCGTGACCGAGGTGGGTGACCTGGAGCTGATGCGTGCCCGGCGCGACGGTGCCGCGGAGCACGAACTGTCCATCGTTATCCGTCGCCGCCCCGATCTGCGTGCCGACGAGGATGACGCTGGCACTCGGGATGGGCTGCAGCGAGACGGCTTCGACGACCCGACCGCGGATCGTGTACGCCTGCTGAGCGAGCAGCGGGGTGCCGCCACCCACGACTGCGAGGCCGAGGGCGAGTGCCGCTGCCCTCAGGGAAACGCGCGAAAATGCCATGTTCGGACCTCTGGGAGAAAGGCTTTCCGCCCCAGGTGAACGAGACGGACGTCTGACGACCGGTAACGCGCACGGTGCCCGCGGCAGGTTTGGACGGCGCGGGTACGGAGACCGGAAAATGGCCCGCGGGCCGGGCCGGGACAAGCATGGGACGTTCATATGGACAGCGAGAAGGCCCCGGCGGTTGCCGGGGCCTTTTCGTTGAATGGTCGTGCCTGACAGAGGCTACTGGTTGGCCGTGTTGTCGAGGAACGGCCGGTTGGAGTCGGTGCTCTTGGTAACGGTCATGTCGCCACGTGCGGTGATCGTGTACACATGGCCGGGCATGAAGGTGACGAAGGTACGGACGATCTTGTCGGCGCCGCTGGCATCACGCGCGTGCAGGTCGTAGGGCGCCGGCGTGAGCGCGGTGAATGCGCCGGCGGACTTGTACGCGACCTGTCCGCTGATCGGCGTCGCGTTGCCGAGCGTGTCGACCGCGACCAGGCTCATCGGCGAAGAGTTGCCGATCGCGTTCACGAAACGCACGAGCGACTTCGACCAGTCGACCGTCGTGGGAAGGACGTCCTCGACGATGAAGGCATCGCTCTTCGTCGTCGAGTTGTAGATGCCACTCTGGTAGTACGAGTAGTACTTCCCGGCCTCGATCGTGGCGGGTGCGGTGGAGATGGTCGTCGTCGGCCCCTTGGTCGACATCTGGCGCCCGGTGAACGTGTACTGGCCCGGGTCGATAGCCGTGTAGAGGCCGCCGGCCGCCGCGCTGGGGAATGCGATGCCGGTGGCCGACTGGATGCCGATCTGCAGGCAGGTCGAGTCGGTTGACGTGACCGGTGGGTTCTTCGCGCCGTTGCAGCTCCCGGTGTTGGTCGCCGTCACCTCCTGGTCATTGGCGAAGAACTGCACCGTCGGTGCGCCGACGCTGAAGTTGAAGAATCGGATCGCGGAGCTGCTGGGAACCGGTCCAGCGATGTTCTTCTCCGCCTTCTCCCCGCACGCCACCAGCGCTGCGACGCCGAGCAGGGCAACAAATGATGTATGGATTCGCATGGTCGGTTACGGGGTGACGATCCAGAGCGGCTTCGTGTGGTAGTTCAGCGCGAGGGCGCCGATCTTCTCGAGCCCCTGCTGGTTCCACACGTACTCGGAGTTGTAGCGCGGGCGCAGCCGATAGACGGGCTGGCCTTCGTTCCTCGAGTCGAGCGTCAGGGGAAGCTCGAATCCCGGGTAGATCTGCGCCCCGGTCACCGGGTCCTTGTCGGTGTAGTGATAGCGGCGCATGTCCATCCAGACCTCGTTGAACGCCCACGACCATTCCGCGATGTACTTCTGCGACATGATCATGGTGAGCGTCAGCGCGTTCGGGTCAGTGGGGACGACCCGCGGATCGGCGAGGAACGCCGCCTTCTCGGCGGCGGTGATCTGCGTGACGTGCTGGCCGTCCTCGCTGTTGCGCGCGTTCACGAAGTCGATGTGGGCGGCGATGCCGTTCTTGTAGGCGGTGAGAGCGAGCGCCTTGTTGCCCAGGTGATACGCCGCCTCCGCCTTGACGAACTGCAGCTGCGCGTACGTCATGGCTGGCACCCGCACGGCGTCGGAGTACAGGTACACGCCCGGCACGTTCGGGTCGGGAGAGTCGACGTAGCCGTAGGGGTTCTCCGGACGCTGCGCCGCCGGCAGCGAGGCGTACGGCGTGGCGAGATCCGGATCCAGGCCACGATAGACGCTGTCGGGCGCCGGCACGAGCATGCGCTTCATGCGCGGGTCGACCGGACCGAACACCGAACCATCCATGAGGCCTACCACGAACTGCGTCTGGCGATAGCCCGAGAAATTGTTGCGCGTGGGGCCCATCATGTTCCGGTCGTCGTTCTGCGTGCCGGGGAAGCTCCAGAGAGCGTCATCGGCGTTGCTGGTGAACGACTGATCGACGTGCGAGATCACGGCCGCCGGGTCGTAGCTCGACTTGTTGTTGTAGTGGCTCAGATTGATGGCGTACAGGCCATGCGCGAACTTCAGCCACTTCGTGCGGTCGCCATTGTACATCTTGTCGCCGCGTCCCATGTAGCTGGCGTCGACGGCGCCGTCGGTGCGATTGAGGTACACGATCGCACTGTCGAGCAGGCGCTGCACCTCCTGATACGCGAACTCCTGCGTGTCGTAGTCGAAGGTCAGGCGCGTCTGGTCGAACGCTTCCTTGATGATGATCTCGCCATGCGCGTCGGTGAGCTCCTGCCACCCCCACGCCTTGAGGACGTAGCCGGCGCCAAGGATGTCCCAGCGCTGCTCCCGCTGCGCGATGTCCATCATGTCGATCAGGTTCTGGCCGAACGACCAGTACACGTCGCGCCATTCCTGGCCGCAGGTGTCGGTGTTGAGGTTCGGCCCCATCATGGCGTAGACCGAGCGCGAGGTCTGCGTGAACTGCTGGGTATACTGACCCGTGCAGCGCCCGTCCCAGTCCTCGCCGGTCACCATCCAATGGAGCATCGGTGACAGGTAGAGGTTCGCCGCCACCGTTTCCGGCGCGTTGGGGTTGGTGTTGACGTCGAGATAGTCCTGGCAACTCGCCGTCACAACGAGCGCGCCGGCAGTCATCAATGCCGCGAATCGTCTGTTCATATGGGGTGCGATCCTCAGAAAGCCGTCTTCAGGCCGAAGTTCAGCCCGCGCGGAATTGGGAAGTTGCCGAAGTCGATGCCGACGGCGCCCGAGCCACCGACCGCGGCGTCATTGCCGTTGACGATGGGATCCATCCCGGTGTAGTTGGTGAACAGCAGCAGGTCGGTGCCGGTGACGAAGACGCTCGTCCGGCCGAAGCGCTGCGGGAGCTGGTACTCCACCGTCACGTCACGCAGCCGCGCCCAGTTGATGTTCTTCTCGATGAACATCTCCTCGCTCATCGAGGAGTAGTAGCTGGGATTGAGTGCCGGGATCAGGACGATCGTGTTCTTCGTCGGGTGATCGGTGTTCTCCAGGCCGTCGCTCAGCACGCCCGGGATGATGCGGGGCGTGTAGCGATCGAGAGTCCTGGTGCTGAGGCCGCGCACGGTCAGGTAGTGCTCCGTGGCGTTCAGGATGTCACCGCCCTTGCGGAAGTCCCACAGCATGCTGACGCGGAACTTGCCGTAGGTGAGGTTGTTCGTGAGGCCGAGCGTCCAATCGGGCTGGCGGTCGTAGCCGGCGTCGATGAAGGTGCCGCTGCGGACCGGCAGGCCGTTCGCCGGATTGATCAGCAGCTGGCCAGCCTTGTTCCGCAGGTAGAAGTACCCAGTCAGCGACATCGTGGACAGGCCCGGCATCGTGCCGTTGCGGACGTTGCCATAGAGCCAGGTGTCCGAGTTGTACGACTCCGGCACGCCGAACGGCAGCGAGAGCACCTTGGCGCGGGCACGGTCGAAGTTCGCGACCACTTCCCAGGTGGTGTTGTGTCGCTGCACCGGGATGCCGCGCACCGTCAGCTCGAGGCCATTGGCACGCGTCGTGGCGCCGTTGAGGTTGAACAGGATGAAGCCGGTGCCGTAGCTGCCGCGGATGTTGTTGACGATCTGGTCCTTCGTGTCCTTGCGGTAGACCGTCGCGTCCACGCTGAGCCGGTCGTCCAGGAATCCAAGCTCGGTGCCGAACTCGTACGAGTGCGCGAACTCCGGACGCAGGTTGCGGTTCGGACCCCAGAAGTCGTAGCCGTAGCCGCCATACGAGGTGGTCTTCGTGACGAGCGACGGGCGGTAGGCGTACGGGCTCGCATCACGACCGACCCCGGCGTAGGCCGCGCGCAGCTTGCCGGTCATGTACTTGCGGACCGCCGGGAACGCATCCGAGAAGACGAAGCTCGTCGAGATGCTGGGGTAGAAGAAGGAGTTGCGCGGCACGGGGATCGTCGACGTCCAGTCGTTTCTCCCCGTCACGGTGAGATACAGGTAGTCGCTGTAGTCCGCCGTCACCGAGCCGAAGGCGCTCATGAGGCGGCGCTGGGCAATCGTCGTCTTGCTCGTGCGCGTCGCCGCGTTGTTCACCGACACGAAGTTCGGCTCGAGGAAGTCGTCGCCGTACAGCGCATCGACGGTGGACTTGTCATCGCGGACCGAGCCACCGACGAGCCCGGCGATGCCGAGCTTGTTCCACACCATGCGGTGGTTGACGTTGAGGAGTCCCTGCGCGCTCAGGTTCCGGGTGTTGTCGTCGGCCACGTCGATCTGGCCGTTGTTGTTGGCGCCGTAGAGGCTCTCCGGGTGCCGCAGGATCTGGCTGTGATTGAGGTACGTGTCACTGCCGAGATTCGTCTTGATGTTGCCCCAGTCGAAGGGCGTGAACGTCATGCCGAGGTTGAGGATCAACCGGTTGTTCGTCCCGCCAAGCTCGTTCTTCCGGACGTTGAAGTACGGGTTGTCGATCTCTTCGTCCGGGCCCAGCGTGCTCGACACGCGACGACGCAGGCCGGAGGGGGTGAGGTAATCGGACGCGTTGTCCGTCTGCGGCCAGATGAGGAGGCCGAGCAGGGGGCCGCCGGCGCCCTTGAACGACTGGTCGTTCGTGGAGTAGCTGTACTGGCTGCTCAGGTCGACGTTCAGCCACTTCGTGGCCTGCGCCTGCCCCGCACCGGTGAGGTTGATGCGGTCGTAACTGGTGTTCGGGACCACGCCGTTCTGGCGGAGGAGGCCACCCGTCACGCGGTAGTTGACGTGTCCATCCGGGGCGGCGCCGCTGAACGCCAGGTTGTGGCGCTGGGTCAACGCGGTCTGGAAGAATCCATCCACGTTGTTGAAGAGCGTCGTGTTGTTCGCGTACGGCGCCCCCCAGTACGAGAACCGGAAGTCGGAGGTGTCGGCGGGTCCGAAGATGTGCTGGATGTCGGGCTGGTCGCGGACGCTCTCGAGGCGGAACGAGTTGCTGTACTCGAAGGAGCCGCCGGTGACGCCACGCTTCGTGGTGATGACGACCGCGCCGTTGGCGGCGTCGATGCCGTAGAGGGCGGCTGCCTCGGGCCCCTTGAGGATCGTGACCGACTCGATGTCCTCGGGGTTGATGTCCGCCGCGCGGTTGGTGAAGTCCACGCCGCGGTTCTCGAACGAGACCTGCGAGCCGCCGTAGGAGGACGCGAGGACGCCGGTGTTCAGCGTCTTGTTGTCCATCGGCAGGCCGTCCACGATGAACAGCGGCTGGTTGCTGCTGCTGATCGAGCTGACGCCGCGGATCACGATCTGCGAGGAGGCACCGGGGACGCCTGACGTGCTGTTGATCTGCACGCCGGCCACGCGGCCCTGCAGCGCGTTGATGAAGTTGTCCTGCTGGGCGCCGGCGATGGCGTTCCCGGAGACGGTCTGTTGCGAGGTGCCCAGGGACCGCTTCGCGGCCGTCTCACCGAGCGCGGTGACGACCACCTCGTTGAGGCTCGTCGCGACGCGCTTGAGGACCACGTTGATCACGTCGGATGCGCCGACGGTGCGCTCCTCGGCGGCGGCGCCGATCTGGCGGAACACGAGCACCTGACCGACTTCGGCGCGGATCGAGTAGCGGCCGTCGGTGGTGGTCGACGTGCCGAAGCGAGTGCCCTTCACCAGCACCGACACGCCGGGCATCGGGGCGCCGTCGTCTCCCGTCACCCGACCGGTCACGGTCTTCTGCTGGGCGAGGGCCTGGGCGGCGGAGAGGAACACTCCGATCAACGCCATGATGAACGCTCTTTTCTTCATAAAGAGGTGTACCGGGTTTTGGGGGACTCTCAATCGAACCTCTTCCGTGGCATTCGCGCGCATGCGCCGTGGTCCTGCCATGACCCTGACGTCACTCGTCAGGATGCCGTGGCATGGTGAAGGTGCTCCTTCCTGCTTGGTGCGCGGGGACGTGGCACCGGGGACTGGTGAGCGGCTTCGATGGGGCGTGGCGCCGGACGGAGGGACTCGCCCGGAACCCGTTGGTGCCGCCAACACATATTGAACGTGCAGGGATTGGCGGGTCAGGGCGCCATGATACGATCTGGCGCAGCGACTGTCAAATTCCGTTGCGCCTCTGGCGTGATGCTCCGCACACCCCGCGTCGCAGACCCGGCCAAATTGCCTCGGGTCACCTCGCCCCGCAAGACAAAACGGCCCGGAAGACCGATCGGTCTTCCGGGCCGTCATGCCTGCGACGGCTCGCGCCGTCCGGGAAACGCTTACGGGTTCGCCGCTCCAGCGCGCGTGGACGCCGACGCGGGGAAATCCTCGTCGTCGCCCATGGCGAACACGTTGGGCAGCGCCTCGGGGAGTGGCGCGATCTCCGGCGGTGCCGGCAGCTCCATCCCCTCCAGCTCCACGTCCTGGTACCGGTACATGCCCGTCCCGGCCGGGATGAGGTGCCCGATGATGATGTTCTCCTTGAGGCCCAGCAGATCGTCCTTGGCCCCGCGGATGGACGCATCGGTCAGCACGCGCGTCGTCTCCTGGAACGAGGCCGCCGAGATGAACGACTGCGTCGTCAG
>CAMLIU010000020.1 GCA_946479995.1 uncultured Gemmatimonadota bacterium
GTGACCGGCTGGTCCATCGGCGGGCCGGAGCTCGAGGCCGATCCCACGCGCGACGCGGTGGATCTCTACATCAAGCTCGAGCGCGTGATCCTGCCGCTCTTCTACGGATTGCCGTTCGCCTACGCCGAGGTGATGCGCTCGGCCATCTCGCTCAACGCGAGCTTCTTCAACACGCAGCGCATGGTGCGGCAGTACGTGCACAACGCCTACTTCCCGAACGGCACGGTGCTGACGGCGGGAACCCCGGCGGATACCACGGTGCTGCTGTAGCGCGTTCGCGGCTCCGTTACCGCGTCGCCTCCACCACCACTTCCACCTCGTAGTCCTCCGTCTTCCGCACGGCGCGCAGCACCGTCTGGCCGGCGGCGAGCGCGCCAAGCAGGATGTAGATGTAGAAGGTGTAGAAGCGCCACCACACGAGCGCCGCAGCGAACAGGTCGGCCGGGATGTCGTTGCCGAGCGCAGCGCGGAAGGCCACTTCCACGGCGCCGCCACCGCCGGGCGCCGGCACCACCGCCGCGCCATACAGGAATCCGAGCGGCCACACCGCCAGCGGCGCGAGCGCCACGGTGGCCACGCTCGTCAGCACGAGCGCCGGCAGCACGGTGAGCCGGATCCCCACGTGCACCACCGAGGCGAGGAAGGCGCCCACCGCCGCCCCGGGATTCACCTTCTCCACCGACTCGATCGTCGCGCGCAGCTTGCGCACGGCACGCTGGATGGTGCGCCAGCGGCCGGCGTGCAGCCGCAGCCGGCGCGCCCACGGCGGCGGCGGTCCGCTCGCGTTGCGACGCGACAGGAAGAGCGCCATCGCGCCGATGCCGAGGATCACCGCGGCGTACGTCCCCACCAGGCTGACGAGCGTCACGACGGCCGCGCCGGCGTCGTGGAAGATGATCGCCACCACCGCCACCACCGCGGCGAGGGAGAACACCTCGAGGAACAGCTCGGCGTAGAGGATCACGAGCACGCTCGCCGACGGCAGCCCGGACTCGGCGAGGATGAAGAAGCGCGCCGGCTCGGCGCCGCTGCGCGCCGGCGTGATGGCGGCGCCGAAGTCGCCGCCCAGGCAGGTGCGCAGCGCGGTACGGAGCGTCAGCGTGATGCCGGCAGCGCGCGCGCTCCAGCGGATCTTCAGCGCGCGCGCGAGCACCTCGATGGCCACGGCGGCGAGCGCGAGCAGGTGCGCACGTGGTGGCAGCGCGAGCGAGGCGCCGGTGTGCGACCAGCCGAGAATCATGTAGATGGAGACCCCGATCGTCAGCGCGAAGGAGAGCGCCGTGAGGAACCAGCGGAACGGGGTCATGCGGGAGACGAGCTCGGCATCGTCGCAAGCTATCGCGCCAGAAAGGTGTCGGCCACGCCACGGGCGAAGATCTTGCCCGGTGAAGAAGCATGGCTCGCCTCGACATTCCATCGGTCTGGCTCACTCCCGACACCCGCTCCCCCGCGCCGGCAGCACTGCTGCTCCACGGCTTCTCGTCGAGCAAGGAGCGCATGGCGCAGTCGGTGGGACGCGAGCTGCGCTCGCTCGGCGTGGCGTCGCTCGCGCTCGACCTGCCTTTTCACGGCGAGCGCGACGGTGACCGGACCGCGCTGTCGCGCAATCCGCTGGCACTCGTCGGCGCCTGGCGCACCGCCATCGCCGAATCGCGCGATGCCATCGGGTGGCTGGCGTCGCAGCCGTCGGTGGATGCGGCGCGCATCGGCATCGTGGGCTACTCGCTGGGCGGGTTCCTCGCGCTGATGACGGCTGCGGAGGACGAGCGGCTCCGTGCCGTTGCCCTCGCCGCAGCGGGCGACCTGCCCGATCACACGCCGTACGCGTCGCTCGTGCGCGGGATGGTGAACCCGCTGCGCGCCGCGGAACGGCTGGCGGGTCGGCCGCTGCTGCTGGTGAACGGCACGCGCGACACCACCACGCGTCCCGAGCAGGCGAAGCGGCTGTTCGCCGCGGCGAAGGAGCCGAAGACGCTGCACTGGTACGAGGGAGGACACTGGCCGCCGCCGACGGCCATCACCACCGCCGCGCGATGGCTGGCCGACCGGCTGCACGACGTGAGCGACACCCGCGCGGCGCGCCCACGGCGCACCGGCTGACCGGCGAGGCTTGCGTGGCGCGCGACACGGACGAAGGTTCCAGCGCGCGCCGGCGTGGGCTGGCGCGTCACGCCACCTCCCGCCGCGACCCGCCGTGTCACACGACCCGATGCCTACCCCGCGCCGCGAATTCCTCGCCCGCGCAGCCACCACTGCTGCCGTGTTCGTTGCCGGCACCGCCTGCGCGTCACCCCTCGGCGCATCCGGCGTGAGCGCGGAGGAGGGGATGCGTCGCGCCTCGTCGTCCCCCGACTTCGACGACACGTGGACGGCACGCGTGCGCGCCGCGGCGCACAAGGCGGTGTTCGATTCCCCCGACGTGTCCGATGGCCTCGCCCTCGGCCACGCCGCGGTGTTCATGGACAACTACCACGACATGTTCGGCACCCGCGACGCCGACACGGTGCCGGTGGTGGTGCTGCGACACCAGGGCACCGTGATCGCCATGGGCGACGCGCTGTGGGACAAGTACGAGCTGGGCAAGCGCACGAAGCTCGTGGACCCGGTCACCGGCGAGGTGGCGAAGCGCAACCCGTTCGTGAACGTGGGGAAGGACGACAAGCACGCGCTCATCGAGCCCGGTTGCACGCTCCCGGCCCTGCGTGCCCGCGGCGCCGTGCTCCTGGCGTGCAACCGCGCGCTGATGCACTTCGCGTCGCAGAAGGCGAAGGAGATGAAGCTGGACGAGGACGAAGTGAAGGCCGAGTTCCGCGCGGGACTCGTGCCGGGGGTGATCCTGCAGCCGTCGGGGATCTACGCGCAGATCCGGGCGCAGGAGGCGGGGTGCGAGCTGGTGAAGAGCACGTGAGCGGCAGCGTCGAACTACTCCAACTACAACTGAAGTAGCTCGTACTTCGTAGCGCGTATCCGGACCGACGCGCTGGCCACCCCGATGCACGGCAGGCCACTCCGACCTGAAGGTGGCCAGAGGGGCATTGGAGTGGCGTCCAGCTGGGTCCCGGTACGAAGTACGAGGTACGCAGTACTTCAGTTGTCGTTCACTCGGGCATATACCTCGATCCATGGCGCCACCCCCCGATCCCTCACCGGCGCCCGCGCGGCGAGCGATCCCAGCGCCTTGACGAATCTCTCCTCCAGCCGCGCCCACGGCCGCGTCCACTCGTCCCCGATCGGGACGAGCACGTCGCCCACCACGCGTTCCACGTGGAAGCCGAGCCGGGTGAGCACGCGCTCGAGCGATGATGGCGTGAAGCCGTAGCGGTACGGGAAGCCGAGCAGGTTGTTCTGCGCCAGCCACTCGCGCGCGAGCGGGGCGGCCCGCGTCGCGAGCAGCGGGCGCATGGCGGCGTAGCAGGCGCCGTTGGGCACGCGCACGACCACCATTCCGCCCGTCGCCAGGCGGTCGCGCGCGGCGCGCAGCGTGGCCACCGGGTCGGGCAGCTGGTCGAGGCAGTTCCAGATGGCCACGACGTCCACCTTCGCGTCGGAGTCGAGCGACTCGAGGGTACCGTCGTGCACGCGAAAGCCGAGCGAGCGGGTGAACGCATTCGCGCAGGCGTTGACGTCCACGCCGGCGAACTGCCAGCCCTGCTCGCGCGCCGCGGCCAGGAAGGCGCCAACGTAGCTTCCCACCTCGATACCGCTGCCGCGCCGGCCGAAGGTCCCCGACAGCCGGCGGGCCTGTGCGGCGTACGACGCCCGTTGCGTCTCGTGCAGGGCGCGCATGCGCTCGGTGGTGGGGCTGGAATCGGTGTACGCCTCGGTGAGCTCGGTCGTGCGCTCCACCGGGTTCCGGTAGACGAGCCCGCAGTGCCGGCAGCGCACGAGCCGCAGCGGTGCATGCTGCGAGAAGGCCACCCGGTCCATCAGCTGGGCTGGCGGCGTGCGGGGGCTGAGCCGCGCCGAGTGGAACGCCCACAGCGCTTCCACCTCGGCGCGCACCTCGTCGCTCGACGCCAGCTCGCGTGCGTCGGCCTCGCCGCACACTGCGCAGCGGGCGAGCTCGTACGAGACGCTCACGATTCGGAATGCGGCAACGTCAGCGGACAGGTCATCAATTGTCCAGTGAGGCAAGAGCGGTGCTTGCGCGCTGACTGTCGCACATTGGAGCTTGCGCGTGGCTGGCGCCGGCACGATCATCCCGGACCATGTCGCACCCCACCAGATCGTCGAACCGGGCTACCGTGTCGCTGCTGGAAGAAGGGATTCGTTACGAGCGCGGTGGCCTGACCGCTCGCGCCATGAGCTGTTTCGAGGATGTCACGCAGCACTGGCAGGAGGATCCCGCCTCGGCTGCCGAAGCGTGGTGGCGCCTGGCCAACCAGCACCGCCTGCAGTCACGCTGGTTCGAGGCGCTCGAGGCAGCGCGCACCGGCGCCACCCTTGCCCGGGAGCATGGGCTGCGCAACCAGGAGGCGGACGCCCTCAACATCGAGGGGGCGATCTGGATGACGCGGGGCGACTACGCCGCTGCGCGTCCCCTGTTCGAGCGGACCCTCGAGCTGGCAGAGACGCCGTCCACGCGCGCCAAGGCGCTGCAGAACCTGGGCGGCATCGCCGGCGAAGAGCGGCGCTTCGAGGACGCGGAGCGGCTGTTCGCCGAGTCGCGCCAGGAGTACGCGAACGCCCGCGACGCGCGTGGCGAGGCGGTCTCGCTGCTCAACATGGGGCGGCTGCAGATGGAGCGCGGGAACCTCGACGAGGCGCGCGTCACCCTCGAGGATTCGGTGTACTCGGCGCGGCTCACCGGTGACCTGGAGATGCATGCCGCCGCGCTGCTCAACCTCGGCATCGTGCTCAGTGAGTTGAACAGCATCTCGGACGCCGAGGAGCGGATCACCACGGCGTACGGGCAGTTCACGATCGCGGACATTCCCGTGCAGCGCGTGCGGTGCCTGATGCAGCTGGCGCGGCTCGCCATGCTGCGGAGCGAGCCGGCGACGGCGAAGATCTGTCTCACGCACGCGCGGGACGTGGCCGCCCAGGCCCAGCTGCCGCGCGAGCTGAAGCTCATCGTGGATCAGCTGGACAACATCGAGGGGTAGGCGCAAATTGAAGCATGTCAACGATATAGCAGTGCTCGCCAACGTCCGGCTCTGGTGACCCGGGCATTGGCACAGGTCTGGCACTGGGACCGACCGCTCGATGCCGCCGCCGACGAAGGCTGCGGTCACGCGACGTTGTAGTCGTCGGCCCAGACTTTCCCGAGGTGCTCCATGCGTATTCGCCTGCTGCTCGCCGCCACCGCCGCCGTCACCCTCGCTGCCTGCAGCGACTCGGCCACGGCACCACACCAGATGTCGCCGGGGGGCTCGACAAAGGACGTGGGTCTCACCTGCCGATCGGGTTACCACATCGCGACGCGCGCGGACGGCACCGAGTACTGCGAGCAGGACAGCGGTACCGGTCCACAGGCGACCACGACGACCACGACGACGTCCACGAAGAAGTGAGCGCCTGATCGTTCGCTGTCCCATGTTCGCGGCCCCCGGAGCCAGGTGCTCCGGGGGCCGCGGTGCATTCTTCTCTTGCGGGAGCGACTGACGGAGGATACTTCGACAGGTTACGACAACGACAGTACGTCGTACCACGTACTTCGTACCGGGACCGACATCCAGGGTCTCTACAAGGTGCCGCTGGCCTCCAGGCGGCACATCGTCACCGCGGTGATGTAGAGATGCATTGGACCAGGCATCCCCCTGGGTCCCGATACGCCGTACAAAGTACGAAGTACATCGGTTGTAGTTGACCAGAACCCCCAGCCCCCCGACTCGTGCCCCGTTCGCTCGTCGTCGCGCTCGTCCTCCTTCCAGCCCTCGCCGGCGCCCAGCAGCGCCGCGTGCCGCCACCACGGGACACGCGTCCCAGCATCCCGGTGGACCGCCCGCAGATGGGCGCCGCCGTGGATACCGCGGCGCTCAACACGCTCCGGTGGCGTGAGCTCGGCCCCTTCCGCGGGGGCCGCAGCGTGGCCGTCGCCGGTTCGGCGGCGCGGCCGAAGGAGTACTACATGGGCACCGTGGGCGGCGGCGTGTTCAAGACGCTCGACGGCGGCCAGTCGTGGGCCGCGGTGACCGACAAGTACTTCGGCGGCACCATCGGCGCCATTGCCGTGTCGCCATCCAACCCGGACATCGTGTACGTCGGGGGCGGCGAGTTCGACATCCGCGGCAACGTGTCGCACGGTGACGGCGTGTGGAAGTCCACCGACGCCGGCAAGACGTGGAAGTCGCTCGGCCTCGAGCTCACGCGCCAGATCGCGCGCGTGCGCGTGCATCCGACGAATCCCGACCTCGTCTACGTCGCGGCGCTCGGCAACGTGTGGGTGCCCACCCCGGAGCGCGGCATCTACCGCTCCAAGGACGGCGGAAAGAGCTGGAGCAAGGTCCTCTTCCGCAACGACTCCACCGGCGCGATCGACCTCGCGATGGATCCGTCGAACCCGAACGTGCTCTATGCCGCGTTCTGGCAGGCGGGGCGCACGCCGTGGAAGCTCGTGTCGGGCGGTGCAGGGAGCGGGATCTTCAAGAGCACCGACGGCGGCGACACGTGGAAGGAGATCACGCGCAACCCGGGGCTGCCCACGGGGATCATCGGCAACATCGGCCTCGACGTCTCGCGCGCGAACCCGAACCGCGTGTGGGCCATCATCGAGGCCGACTCGGGGGGCGTGTTCCGCAGCGACGACGCCGGCGCCACGTGGACGCGCACCAACGGCGACCGCTCGCTCCGCCAGCGCGCGTGGTACTACACGAAGATCCACGCCGACTCGAAGGACCCCGACATCGTCTACGTCAACAACGTCAGCTTCAACAAGAGCACCGACGGCGGGAAGACCTTCCGTCCGGTGCGCGGCATCCCGCACGGCGACTCGCACGACTTCTGGATCGCGCCCGACGACAACAAGCGCATGATCGAGAGTGACGACGGCGGCGCGAGCGTGTCCACCGACGGCGGCCGCACGTGGAGCGAGCAGGACTTCGCCACGGCGCAGTTCTATCACGTCATCACCACGAACCACTTCCCCTACCACGTCTGCGGCGCGCAGCAGGACAACAGCACGCTGTGCGGGCCGAGCCGGCAGGCGGGCGGGATCGACATCAACGACTGGGTGGAGGCGGGGGGCGGCGAGTCAGGCTACATCGCGTCGCGCAGCGACGACCCGGACATCGTCTACGCCGGCAGCTACGGCGCGCTGCTCACGCGCAAGGATCTCCGCACCGGGCTGACGCGCAACATCAACCCGTGGCCCGACAACCCGATGGGCCACTCGGCGATCGACCTCAAGTACCG
Organism: uncultured Gemmatimonadota bacterium; assembly: GCA_946479995.1. The sequence continues at coordinate 7,354 of CAMLIU010000020.1, forward strand.
CTTCCAGTGGACCTTCCCGATCGTGCTGTCGCCGCACGATCCGAACACGCTCTACGCCACGTCGCAGTACGTGCACCGCACGACGAACGACGGCCAGAGCTGGCAGGTGATCTCCCCCGACCTCACCTACAACGATCCCTCCACGCTCGGCCCCTCGGGCGGCCCGATCACCAAGGACCAGACGTCGGTGGAGTACTACGCCGTCATCTTCGCCTTCGACGAGTCGCCGGTGCAGAAGGGGGTGCTGTGGGCGGGGAGCGACGACGGGCTGGTGCACGTGTCGCGCGACAACGGGAAGACGTGGCAGAACGTGACGCCGAAGGACATGGCGAAGTACACGCGCGTCTCGCTCATCGAGCCTGGCCATTATTCGGCGGGGACGGCGTACGTCGCCGCCAACCGCTACCAGCTGGGCGACATGAAGCCGTACCTGTGGAAGACGAAGGATTACGGGAAGACGTGGACGCGCATCGACGCCGGCATCGACACGACGGAGTTCACGCGCGCCATCCGTGAGGACGACGAGAAGCCGGGGCTCCTGTACGTGGGCACCGAGCGCGGCGTATGGTTTTCCAACAACGACGGCGCCACCTGGCAGAAGCTGCAGCTCAACCTGCCGCCGGTGCCGGTGCACGACCTCGCCGTGCGCGAGGGTGACCTCATCGCCGCCACGCATGGCCGCAGCTTCTGGATCATCGACGACCTGTCGCCGCTGCGGCAGCTCACGCCGGCGGTGACGGCGAGCGCGTCGCACCTGTTCAAGCCGCGCGACGCATACCGCGTGAGCTTCGCCGGCCGCGGCTTCGGTGGCGGTGGCGGCGCGAACCCCGGCCAGTCGGGCCCGCCGGTGCACCCGGTGGCGACGAGCCCCGCGGGCGGCCCGGTGGTGCACTACTGGCTCAAGCAGCCGGGGCACGAAGTGACGCTCGAGTTCCTCGACGCGCAGGGGAAGCTCATCCGCTCGTTCACGAGCAGGCAGGACTCGGCCACAGCGGCGGACTCGGTGAAGCGCGCCACGCGCACCAAGTCGCGCATCGACTCGCTCGTCGCTACCGGCGTATCGGTGGACAGCGCGCGGGCGATCATCCGTCGCACGCCGGACGCGCAGTCGGAATCCGACACGGGTGGCGAGGACGAAGGTCCGCGCCGCGCCGGTCCGCCGCCGCGCGTGCCGAACAAGGCGGGGATCAACAGCTTCGCGTGGAACATGCGCTACCCGGATGCGTCGAGCTTCCCCGGGCTGATCATGTGGGCCGCCGGCACCACGGGCCCGATGGCGCCCCCGGGAACCTACCGCGTGCGCATGACCGTGGACGGCAAGCCGGTGGGCACGGAGTCGTTCGCGCTGAAGAAGGATCCGCGCACGAAGGCCACCCAGGCCGACCTCGCGGCGCAGTTCGCGTTCCTGGAGCAGGTGCGTGCGCGCACCTCGCAGGCGAACGACGGCGTGAAGACGATTCGCAGCGTGCGCTCGCAGATCGAGGATCGCGAGAAGAAGCTGAGCGGCCAGGCGCTGTCGCAGTTCCGCGCCCTCGCGCAGCCGATGCTCGCCGAGCTGTCGAGCGTGGAAGATTCACTCTACCAGACGAAGAACCGCAGCGGCCAGGACCCGCTGAACTACCCGATCCGCCTCAACAACAAGATCGCCGCCCTGGCCGGCGTGGCGGGCAGCGCCGAAGCGCGTCCGACCGAACAGACGCTGGCGGTGTTCAAGGACCTTTCGGCGCAACTCGACGTCCAGCTCGCGCGCATGCAGCGCGCACTGGGAGCGCTGCCGAAGATCAACACGGTACTGAAGAGCGCCGGTCAGCCGGAGATCGTGCCGAAGATCGAAGCCGATCCGGGGTCAGGAGCGGTGTCGGAAGAGGAGACTGACTTCTAGTCTTCAGGCGACTCGGCAGGTCAGAAAAGCGAGAGGAGCGGAAACGGCCGGAAGAATCTGGAACGGCCGGATCTGCTCCTCTCGTGATTTCTGCTCCCTGCACTGGGGGCCGATTCCTTCAGCCCAACAAGACTTTCAAATGATTGGAACGGCCTCGGGATGCTCGCTGGCGCGTGGAACCTTCAGCGTCAAGGAGAGGATCCTGCCGTTTCCGGCCGTTCATCCGGCCGTTTCCGCTCCCCCGCTGTTACGGTTCACGGTTCACCGTTCACCGTTCACGGTTCACGTCTGAGGCTCTTCCGCCGCCATCCCCATCGTGTGGAATCCCTTGTCCACGTACACCGTGGAGCCGGTGATCCCGCTCGCGAGGGGCGAGCAGAGGAATGCGGTGGCGGTGCCCACTTCTTCCGCCATCAGGTGATCGGTGAGCGGGGCGTTCTTGCCCACGTACTCCACCATCTTCCCGATGATGCCGATGGCGCTCGCGGCGCGTGAGGCGTACGGGCCGGCGGAAACGGTATTGATCCGCACGCCGTACCGCCGACCCGCCTCGAAGGCGAGGAGGCGCGTGTCGCTCTCCAGCGCCGCCTTCGCGCTCGACATGCCGCCGCCGTATCCCGGAATGACCCGCTCGCTCGCCATGTAGGTCAGTGAGGAGAATGCGCCGCCCGGGCGCATGAGCGGACCGAGGTGGGCAACCATCGACACGAGCGAATACGCGCTCGCGCTGATCGCGGCGAGGTAGCCGGCGCGGCTCGTGTCGAGCAGCGGCTTCTTCACCTCGGGACCGTTGGCCAGCGAGTGCACCACGATGTCGAGCGGCTTCTCGCCGAAGTCGGCGACGAGCCGCTTCGCCAGCCCACTGATGGAGCAGTCACCGACGTCCTTGTAGCGCTTGCTCTCGCGCAGCTCCTCGGGGATCTCTTCATAGCTGTCGAAGACCGCATCCAGCGGATAGATCTTCTCGAAGGTGAGGAGTGAGCCGTTGGAGAGCCTGCGCGACTCGTCCATCTTCCCGCGCTCGAGCAGGTTGAGGAAGATGTTGAGGGCAGGAGGCCAGGTGCCGACGCAGACGGAGGCGCCGGCTTCGGCGAGGGCCTTGGCGATGGCGAAGCCGAAGCCGCCGTCGTCAGCCACGCCGGCAACGAGGGCGCGGCGGCCAGTGAGGTCGATGTTGAGCATCACGGTATTATGACGCGGGGCGCCGAGCGGGCAAGTGCTGCAAACGCGTGAACAGCGATTGCGGCCGGCCGGACAAATGCATACCATCGCCTCATCGCTGGTCCGTCAGTGGCAGGAGCCCACCCGTGGACGATTCATGGCGACGCTGCTCTATGTGGATGACGAGGAGACGATCGGTCGCGCGGTGGCCCGCTGGTTCAGCCGGCGGGGGCACACCGTGCACCTCGCGCACTCCATCGCCACTGCCCAGGCGCAGCTCGCCGAGCACGATCCCGATGCCCTGTTCATCGACGTGTGGCTCGGCACGGAGAGCGGCTTCGAGCTGCTGAGCTGGATCGAGGAAGCACGCCCCGAGCTCGCCGAGCGCGTGACCTTCGTCACCGGCGAGCTGGCCGACGCCGATTCCGGCGACCGGGTCTGGCGCACCCTCGGCCGTCCGGTGCTGCAGAAGCCGTTCGATTTCGGCCAGCTCGAGCGCCACTTCGGGGAGGCGGCGGCGAACGCCGAAAGCGTGGAGGAGCAGGCGCGACAGCGCGACGGCACGTAACGTGAAATCGTGTCGCGTCCGGTGAACATGACTGCACACCCCATCGAGTCCGAGCGCCCCGCTGCGGACTCCAGCCCCATCGTGCCCGCCGCCGATCTCGTGCCCGCCCCCGTCGTGGAGCGCCGGCGCGAGAGCGGCACCGGGCCCGCCTTTGCGCGCGGATTGTGGCGCATCGCTGCCGCCGATGTGTCGAGCGGAAACAAGGTCGCGCTCCTGCACGACGGGCCAGCCACCTTCGACGCGATGTGCGAGCTGATCGACGGCGCGAAGGCGACCGTCGTGCTCGAGGCGTACATCTTCCGCCCCGACGACGTGGGACGGCGCATCGGCGACGCACTCATCCGCGCCTGCGAGCGAGGAGTGAGCGTGCGCCTCCTCACCGACTGGATCGGCATGCGCGGGATGACGTCCAGCTTCATGTCGGCGCTGACGAAGGCGGGCGTCGTCCAGCGCACCTTCAACGGGCCGGGCTTCCGGCCCTGGCTCGGCCTCATTCCACGCGACCACCGCAAGCTGCTGGTCGTGGACTCCGGGATCGGGATCACGGGCGGCGTGGGGATCGGCAACGAGTGGATCGGGAAGACCCCTCGCCACCGCGGCCACTGGCGCGACACGGCGGTGCGCATCGAGGGACCGGCCGCGATAGACATGCAGCAGGCGTTCGACACGATGTGGGAGCGCGCCGTCAAGCGCGAGCGTCGCGGCTCCCACCGGCTCACCCGCCGCGCGGCGCGTGGCGCGCACCTGGATCCGTCGAATGCGCCCCCCGCCCTCGTCGGCATCGTGGAGGGAGAGCCGCTGCGCCTGCGCATCGCGCGCGCCCTGCAGACGCAGGCCATCTCCGCCGAGCGTTCGATCTGGATCGCCACGGCGTACTTCGCGCCGAGCTGGTCGGAGGTGGAGGCGC
>CAMLIU010000021.1 GCA_946479995.1 uncultured Gemmatimonadota bacterium
CGATCGCCAAAGGCATCGTGGAGGCGCACGGCGGCGCGATCTGGGCCGAGAGCACACTGGGCGAAGGCACTACCTTCTCCTTCACCATTCCGGCGGTGGCGGCGACGTCACCCGCCGACGGTGCGGCCATCGGCGGATGAAGCGCGCGCACCGCTGAAGTGCTCAGTCGCGGCGCCCGGCGGGGGGTACGACCAGCACCGAGTAGCGTCCGTCGCGCACGAGGTCGGTGCTCACGCTGCCCAGCATCCAGCGGTCCACCCGCGAGAGGCGCGCGCTGCCCGCCGCGATGAGGTCGGCCGAGGTCGTGTCCGCGTACTCCACCAGCAACTCGGCGATCTGGCGCTTGAGCTCACGATTCAGGACCACCGAGTCCACCGTCACGCCGTCGGCCCCGAGCTCCCGGCTCGCTCGCTCGAATCCAGCGTGCACACCGAGGGCGTGGATCACTCCTTCCCCATCGTCGGGAGGGAACGTCACGAGCGGGGGCACGTAGGCGAGCACGATACGTCCGCCGTGCGGCAGGAGCCCACGCGCCGTCGCCGCCGCGGCGATGCTGGCGCTGCTGAAGTCGATGGCCGCGAGAATGCGCTTCGGCAGCTGCCGCAGCTCTGGAGCGACACCGAGCACGGGACAGGGGGCGGTCCGGATCACGTTCAGCGTCGTTTCGTCGTTCAGCACGCGGTCCGTCCGGCCATGCCGTCGCAGGCCCATGACGATCATCGCCGCATCGATGCGCGCGGCCTCTCGAACGATGGACGAAGCCGGAGTGCCGACCGCCATCCGCACCGGCCAGTCGACGGGGTGCCCGAGCGTGGCGGCCAGGCCACGCCGCACCGCCTCTTCCTGTTCCGCGTGCACGCCGGGGCCGACTGCCTCATCCGCGATCAGGATCGCCGCGTCGAGCGGTGGCGGGATCGGTGCGCCGCGCGTGTCGAGCACGACGAGGGTGTGGACGCGCGCATGCAGCTCCGTCGCGAGTCGCTCGGCGAGGTGGGTCGCGCCGGCCGACGCCGGTGCGCCATCGGTGGCCAGCAGCACTGCGCGACCAGCAAGTCTGAGGACGGATTGCCCAGTGGTGCTCATCGCTACCTCCGAGGAACGAGAATCGGCTGTGCCGATCGACGACTCGTGCGTGAGATCAGGCGCCGACGAAGTCGAGCATGCACCGGCCGGATTTCGTGTCGAACTCCACGCGTGCATCGCGCCCGTCCGGGTCCGTCACTGTCTCGATGCGATGGATGCCGGTGATGCGATGCGTGAGATGGCTGCCCATGACGTGCGGGTCCCCCAGGATGATGTCCGCGCGTCCACCGCGGCGGTCATAGTCTAGCGCCAACAGGAGATACCCGCGATCCACGCTTTCCACCCCACCGGGCGATGCCGGCCGCAGGGAGAGCCGGGCACGTCGCCCGGAGTTGCGATCGCTCACGGCCTGGAGGAGCGTTCGCCACTCGCCGGGATCGGTGCTTGGGCGGACCTCACCGAACACCAGCCTGGCATCCACGTCGTCGTCCTCGGGGTGCTCCGGCGCCACGAGGACCGAACAGGGCGCGCCACGGATGAGTGCGGTGGACACGCTGCCCACGAGCAGCCGCTCGACGATGGAATGGCGACGACGGCCGCACGCAATGAGGTCGGCCTCCTGCTCCTCGGCGTAGCGCAGGAGCGCTCCCACCGCGTCGCCGCGCAGGGTGATCGTGTCGAGCTGAAGCCCGACGCGCTCCGGCAACGCGTCGAGGAAGCGTGCGAACAGGGCCCCCACGCGTCGCTCACTCTCCTCGTCCGCGCGAAGCGCTCGGTCATCGAGGTGACGCGCCGCGCTCTCGACGTGGACGAGGGTGAGACGTCCACCGGCGTCGAGCATCTCCAGCGCGCCGGTCGCGGCGCGGAGGCTGGCCTGGCTGAAGTCCACCGCCGCGATGGCGCGGCGGACGGGCGGCTCGGCGTAGGGGGGTACCACCAGCACGGGACTCTCGGCGCTCCTGACCACTTCGAGCGCCCGCTCGCCGTACAGGAACCGGCCGAGCATCCCGTGCTGGCCGGTTCCGATGACGATCGTGCTCGCGCGCCGTTCGGCGGCACTGGCGGCGACGGTCGAGCCCGGCGCGCCCTCGGCGACGTCCACCCGCGGCTGAGACCCCGCTCCCGCCGCCACGCAGCGCGCACGTAGATCCGCGGCGACCTCGTCGCGCTCGCGCTGATAGTACTCCTCCGGGAGCGGAGGCAGGCCGGCGACCATCGTGCCCACGTCGCCCATCTCGATGACGCTCATTGCCTGGAGATCTACGTGCCGGCGACTGGCGAGCCAGTTGGCCATCATGATGGCGCTGTCCCCGCCGTCGAACGGCTTGAGCGCCACGATCACGGGGCCGCTGCCCGGGAGGAGAGTATCGTGCGAGTCATCGTGAAGTGCATTGGCGTGCGTCATGGCGAGCTCCGCGTGACATGTCGCGAGTCGTCGAGCCCATCGCCTGGCACGGTGACCGTCACACCCGCGACGCCCGACGACCACAAGGTGCCTGGAACCGGTGCGTCGGGCCGTCGGGCGAATCGAGGAATTCGCGTGGGTACTTTCCGCCTCGCACTCAGGGAAAGTGCCGACGGGGCGGGAGCTCAACGACTCGTGCGCAGTGCGTTGAGGATCACGGCGACGTCGAGCGCTTCCTGCAGTGCGGCGCCGATCACGGGCGGGATGTACCCGAGCGCGGCGAGCAGCATGGCGAAGGCACTCACGCCGAGCCCGACGCGGATGCTCTGGCGCGCGATGCGGATCGTCCGCCGACCGAGCTGGATCATGTCGGCGACGCGGGTCACGTCGTCGGTGAGGATGACCACGTCGGCGGCTTCTGCCGTGATGCCGCCCCCGTGGGCAGCCAGTGCGACCCCGACGTGCGCGGCGCTGAGGGCGGGAGCGTCGTTGGTGCCGTCGCCCACCATCAGCACGCGCTCGCCGGAATCCACGATCTGCTTCACCACCGACACCTTGTCGCCGGGAAGGAGCTCACCGCGCGCGTCGGCGATGCCGACTTCCGCGGCGACGGCCGCAGTGTGCATCGCGCTGTCCCCCGACAGCAACAGGGTGCGCCTGATGCCCAGCTCGCGCAGGCGCTCGAAGAACGCCGGCAGCCCGGCGCGGATCCGGTCGGCGAACTCGATGTAGCCCTCCCATCGTCCATCGACGACGACCCAGGCGCGAAGTCCGGGCTCCGCCGCACGGACAATGGCGGGCACGTCGTCCCGCAGCGCGTCCGCGGCGACGAAGGAGGTCGCCCCAACGCTCACACGCCTGCCCTCGACGCTCCCACGCACGCCACGGCCGGCGTCCTCCAGCACGCCATCCGCACTGGCGACCGGCACGCCGGCCGCTGCCGCGGCCGCGACCACGGATCGGCCGAGCAGGTGTCCGGAATGATTCTCCACCGCGGCGGCGAGCCGCAGGAGCTCGCGCTCGGGCAGCGCACCGAGGGACACCACGGCGCTCACCTCCGGCGTGCCGACGGTGAGCGTTCCCGTCTTGTCGAAGACCGCGACGCGGACGGCCGCCAGCTGCTCGAGCGCGCCGCCGGTTCGCACGACGACGTGCGCGCGTGCCGCGCGATTGACGCCGCCGATGATGGCCACCGGTGTCGCGAGGATCAGTGGGCACGGGGTGGCGACGACGAGCACGGCGAGCACGCGGTCCCAGTCGCCGCTGGCCAGGTACGCGACGGCGCAGACGAGGAGGGTGATCGGGGTGAACCACACGGCGTAGCGGTCGGCCAGCCGCTGGAGCGGTGCCTTGCTCGCCTGCGCCGATCGCACGAGCTCCACGATGCGCGCGTACTGGCTCTCGCCGGCGAGCGCGGTGGCGCGTACGGTGAGGGCGCTCTCCAGGTTGAGCGATCCGCTCATGAGCCGGACGCCGTCCTGCGCCTCGAGAGGGAGCGGTTCGCCCGTGAGGCGGGAGGTGTCGACGTGCGAGAACCCGTCCACCACCACTCCGTCGCACGGCACCATCTCCCCGGGCCGGACGAGCAGCAGGTCGTCCACGTCCACGGCGTCCACGGGAACGTCCTCGACGTCGGTCCCGTTCGAGGCGCGCAGGCGATGCGCGAAGCGGGGGGCATCCTCCTCGAGGGCGCGCACGGCCGCGGACGCGCGCCCTTCGGCGAACTTGTCGAGCGCTTCACCCCCCGTCTGCATGAGCAGGACGACGAGTCCGGCGAGGGGATGCACGAGCGCGATGGCCGTGACGATGGCCAGTGTCGCCACGAGATCGGTGGCGAACTGTCCGCGGAGGGCCTGCCGCAGCGTTCCGAGGACGACGGGCGCGCCGAGCACGATCAGGCCGACGAACCAGATTCGCTCGCCCAGTGCCGGCGACTTCAGCAGCCACGCCGCGCCGCCGATGACCAGCCAGGCGAGGGCAATGCCTGGGAGCACCCACGCATGCCAGGCGCGGGCTGCCTGCCGTGTCTCCGTTCCGACCGGTACGGTGCTCGGCGGCGCGGCGTGAACAGTGGAAACGGCCATGGGGAAACGATACCGCCTCTTCCGCGGTGGCGCCGTCAGGGATTCGGGCAGCCGACGTCGGCCACCTCCCGACAGCGCCGAATCGATCAGCGCCGCATGATCGCGGCGAGCGCTGCAGCCGCCGATCCCGGCGGTACGCGGCAGCGGAATTGCATCCCCTTGCGGCGCCGACGAGAGCCACAAGGTCATCATGGACGCCGCACGAGGCGGCGATCGCCCCTCCCTCAGCCGAGGACGAGCACATGCCAGCGCCGGCGCCGCACTTCCGGGAATTGAGTGCCGAAGAGTGTCAGTCCCTGCTCACGCGCCAGAACGTGGGCCGCCTCGCCTTCACGCGCCACGACCGAGTGGACATCGAGCCGATCAACTACGTCAGCGACGGTGAGTGGATCTTCGGCCGCACCAGCGGGGGCACGAAGCTAACCACGCTGCTTCACCATCCCTGGTGCGCGTTCGAGGCCGACGACGTCCGCGGAATGTTCGAGTGGGACAGCGTGGTCGCGAAGGGCACGTTCTACCTGCTCGACCCCGAGCAGGGCTCGCCGGACACCTTTCGTCGCGCGCAGAAGCTGCTTCAGAAGCTGGTGCCGGGCACCTTCTCGGAGAAGGATCCGACCCCCCACCGCGACATCCTCTTCGGCATCTTCGTGCATGAAATCTCGGGGCGGTCGGCACGCGTCTGAGCCGCGGCGGCGAGGCCAGCGCGCGTGAGGGAGATCGGACCCGATCCCCGTCGCGCGCTGCCAGCCGGCGCCGCCACGCCCGAGCAGCGCGAGTCGGTCCTCATCGAGCTGGAGGGGTGGCTCGAGGGGCCGATGACTTTCCTCGGCTTCGTCTGGCTCGCGCTCCTGATCGTCGACTTCGTGAGCGGGCTGCCCGGCTGGCTCGGGACGATCGAGACGGTCATCTGGATCCTCTTCATCCTCGATTTCGCGCTGCGGTTCTGGCTCGCGCCGAGCAAGCGCCGCTACCTCAGGCGCAACGTCCTCACGGCACTCTCCCTGGCCCTCCCCGCGCTGCGCGTGCTGCGGGTGTTCCGGGCCATGCAGGCCATACGCGCTGCGCGGGTGCTCCGCGGCGCGGCGAGAGGCTCGCGACTGGTGCGCGTCGTCGGGACGCTCAACCGCGCCATGCGCGCGCTGGGCCGAAGCTTCCGCCGGCGCGGATTCGGCTACGTGGTGGCGCTCACGATCGTCGTGCTCCTCGCCGGCGCGGCCGGCATGCTGGCCTTCGAGCGCGACGTGCCCGGAAGCGCGATCACCGGTTACGGCACCGCCCTCTGGTGGACCGCCATGGTCCTCACGACGATGGGCTCCGAGTACTTCCCGCATTCGCCCGAGGGGCGCGTCCTCTGTCTCCTGCTCGCAATCTTCGCGTTCGCGGTGTTCGGGTACGTCACAGCGACGCTGGCGACCTTCTTCGTCGGCCGCGACGCGGACAACGACGAGGGCGAGGTGGCGGGCGCGAGAGCGGTGGATGCGCTGCGCTCCGAGATGGAGGGGCTTCGCCACGAGGTACAGGCGCTTCGCGCCGAGCTGGCCGGCCGCGGTGGCCGTCCGGGCACCAGTCAGGAGTGACGCCGATGGCGAAAGAATCGAAGCTGCCCATCTATGCCTCCATCGTCGCCAACGTTGCGATTGCCATCCTGAAGTTCATCGCGGCCGCCATCTCGGGAAGCTCGGCCATGGCGGCGGAAGGCATCCATTCGCTCGTGGACTCCGCGGACGGCGGCCTGCTCCTCGTGGGACACTGGCGCAGCCGCAAGCCGGCCGACGAGACGCATCCCTTCGGCTACGCCCACGAGCTGTATTTCTGGTCGCTCATGGTCGCCGTGCTGTTCTTCGTGCTCGGTGGCGGGATCTCCGTCTACCACGGGGTGCTCGCCCTGATGCACCCCGAACCGCTGCACGATCCGACCTGGAATTACCTCGTGCTCGCCGGGGCGACCCTGTTCGACGGCACCTCCTTCGTCATCGCGTATCGCGCATTCCGGCGCTCAGCGAAGGGCCGCGGGTTCTGGGCACACCTGCACCGCAGCAAGGATCCGTCGCAGTTCGCCGTCGTCCTCGAGGATGGCGCGGACCTCACCGGCATTGCGCTCGCCTTTCTTGGCGTCTTCCTGGGCCATCGGCTGAACATGCCGCGGCTCGATGGCGCCGCGTCGGTGTGCATCGGCCTCGTGCTCACCTTCGTCGCGGTGGTGCTCGTGCGGCAGACCAAGGCACTCCTGCTCGGCGAGAGCGCCAGCCCCGAAGTGCTCGCGACGATTCACCGCGTCATCGACTCCGACGACGACGTCGTGACAGCGGATCGCCTCCTCACCATGCACCTCGGGCCGCACGACATCCTGCTCACCACCTCCGTGCAGCTCGCCGACACGCTGTCCGAACCCGACGTCGCTCGGGCCATCACGCGGCTCGAGAACCGCATTCGCGACGAGCTGCCCGACGTGAAGCACGTGTGCATCGACGCGCGGCGGAAACGCACCGCACGCTGACGACCGTCAGTAGCGGAGCAGCACCCTGGCGCGTCCGGGCGTCAGGCGGGACTCGCCACCGAGCGCGTCCAGCGCGAGGAGAAAGGAGAATCCGATAACGGTGCCACCGACCATCCCGACGAGTTCGGCCGAGGCCCGTGCCGTGCCGCCGGTGGCGAGCACGTCATCCACGATGAGCACGCGACATCCGTCCGGGCAGGCATCAGCGTGGATCTCGAGCTGTCCGCTGCCGTATTCCAGCCCGTATTCCCTGTTTACCGTCTTCCACGGGAGCTTGCCCTGCTTGCGGATGGGAATGAAGCCGGCGCGGAGGGACTGCGCGACGGGCGCGGCGAGCACGAATCCCCGACTTTCGATGCCCGCCACGTGCGTCACGCCGGCGCCGGCAAAGGGAGCGGCCATCGCTTCGGTGACGTCGCGAAACAATGCGCCGTCGGCGAGCAGGGGCGTGATGTCGCGGAACAGGATGCCGGGCGACGGAAAATCCGGAACGTCGCGAATGCCGGCGCGTACCCGCGCGACGAGCTCCGCGTCTGGCGCGTCTGCGGAAGTGGCCATGGTCAGCGGTGAATGCTGAACGGGTACGGGAGCGACCCGTCCGACGTAGTCTCGAGGTCATCGATGCGCTCGACCTTCGCCCCCGTCGGTCCCACTTCCAGCGCGCGCCGCAGCCGCTCGAGCGAGGAGGCCTCTCCGCCCGCCTCGACCTCCACCTCGCCCCCCGGGCGATTGGTCACCCAGCCACTGAGGCCGAGACGACGGGCCTCCTCACGCGCGAACCACCGGAAGCCCACGCCCTGCACCCGACCATGAATGCGCACGTGCAGGCGAGGCATGTCAGCCCTGCTCCCACCCGTGCATTCCGAAGAGCGGTACGAAGCGCACGGGCCCGATGTCGGTGGTCTGGATCGCGTCGCCCTTTCGCACCACCAGGCGCAGTGTCTGTTCCTCCTTCGGGCCGACCGGCACGAGCATGCGCCCGCCGTCGGCCAGCTGCTCCACGAGTGGCTGCGGCACAGTCGGCCCGCCCGCGCTGACGAGGATCGCGTCGTACGGCGCGTACTCGCGCCAGCCGACGGTGCCGTCGCCGAGGAGCATCGACACGTTCTTCGCGCCGGCGCGCGAGATCGCGTCGCGCGCCATGGTGTACAGCGCGGGGATCCGCTCGATGGTGAACACCTGCGCGACGAGGTGCGACAGCAGGACCGTCTGATACCCGGAGCCGGTCCCGATCTCGAGCACGCGCTCCGCCCCCTTGAGCTGGAGCAGCTCCAGGTAGCGGGCGTGGATGGAGGGCTGCGAGATGGTCTGTCCGCTGCCGATGGGGATGGACGCGTCCTCGTAGGCGCGATGCCGGACGCCGGTGGGGACGAAGGCATGCCGCGGCGTGAGGTCGAACGCCCGCAGCACGGCGAGGTCGCGAATGCCCTTCTCGCGGAGCAGCTCCACGAGGCGGCGCCGCGCGCCGGTCATGGCGCCGTCTACAGCTCCCGCCACCACTCCTCCGAGGATTGCAGCATGCTGTAGTTCGTCAGGTCGAGGTGCAATGGCGTGATGGAGATGTACCCGTCCTGGATGGCCCGGAAGTCCGAGTCCTCCTCCCCCGTCCAGGTGATGGAGCCGCCACCGATCCAGAAGATGTCACGATTCCACGGATCTCGCATCGGCTTGAGAGATCCGGAATAGACGCGGCTGCCGAGCCGGGTGAGCTTCGCGCCGCGAATGCCGTCCGCCGGCACCGGCGGCAGGTTCACGTTGAGCAGCGTGTTCGCCGGGAACGACGGCAGGGAGGTGAGATGCCGGAGCAGCGGAGTCAGGACCGGCACCTGCTGCTTCAGGTAGGTCAAGTCGGCGCGAAGGTCGCCCCCCGCGAATGACACGGCGATGGACGGGATCCCCAGTGCGAGCCCTTCCATGGCGGCAGCGACGGTGCCCGAGTACAGCACGTCCTCGCCCATGTTCTGGCCGTGATTGATGCCGCTCAGCACGAAGTCGGGCCGCTCGGGAAGCAGTGCCTCCACGGCGAGCATCACGCAGTCGGTGGGCGTGCCATCCACCTGCCAGCGCCGCTCGCCCACGCGCACCGGGCGCAGCGGATGGTGCAAGGTGAGCGAATGGCTGGTTGCGCTCTGCTCGCGGTCCGGTGCGACCACGTGCACCTCACCGAGCGGCTCCGCCGCCTCCACGAGACACTCGAGCCCATGGGCAAGGATGCCGTCGTCGTTCGAGACGAGGATGCGCATGGGTCAGCGCCCCTCGCTGCGCGCGTCGGGAGCCAGCACCCGCATCAGCTCCGTAAGGTCGGCCTCGAGCGCCTCGAGGGTCTCCACGGTAAGCGCCGAGCGGGCGGCGCTGCGCAGCGCGCCGCCCTTCCGCTGCTCCTCGACTTTCTGCCGCGCGCCGTCGATGGTGTACTTCTCGGTATACAGCAGGTGCTTCACGAGCAGGATCAGCTCCACCTCGCGGCGCTGGTACACGCGGTTCCCGGACCGATTCTTCGCCGGCTTCAGGAACTTGAACTGGCTTTCCCAGTAGCGCAGCACGTGCGGCTTCAGGTCGGTGAGCTCGCACACCTCACCGATGCTGAAGAACTCCTGGACGGGCTCGGCGCCGCTCACGCGTCCTGCTCCGCGCGCAACTCGCGCGACATGAGGTCCTCCACCGCGCGGTGCGCAGGGTGGCGGTCGAACAGCACCCGGTTCACCATGGCCACGATCGGCATCTCCACGCCTTCGCGCGTCGCAAGGGCCAGCGCGCTCCGCGTCGTCGCCACGCCCTCGGCGACCGTCTGCTTGCCGGCGAGCGCCTGCTCGAGCGTGGCCCCTGCCCCCACCTCCATGCCGACGGCGCGATTGCGGCTGAGCGAGCCAGTGCACGTGAGCACGAGGTCGCCGATGCCCGCCAGGCCGGCAAATGTCGCGGCCTTGGCCCCGAGGGCCGTACCGAGCCGCGTCATCTCGGCCAGGCCGCGCGTGACGAGCGCCGCGCGTGCGTTGAATCCGAAACCGGCGCCCTCGCAGATCCCCGTCGCCACGGCCATCACGTTCTTGAGCGCTCCGCCAAGCTCCACACCGATGATGTCGTCATGCGTGTAGACGCGGAACGTGGAATTGCTGAACGCCTCCTGCACGCACTCCGCTGCCCGCTCGTCTGCCGAGGCCGCGACGATGGCCGTGGGCTGGCGAGCCGCCACCTCGGCGGCGAAGCTCGGCCCCGAGAGGGCGACCACCGGGTGATGCGGCGCGGATTCGCTCACGACGTCGCTCATGAGCGCCAGCGTACCCGCCTCGATGCCCTTGGACGCAACACAGAGGATGGCGCCTTCCTTCAGCGAAGAGGCAGCGCCGCGAAGCACGGCGCGCAGGTGCTGCGACGGCGTGACGAGGCACACTACCTCCGCACCATCCAGTGCCTCGGTCAGGTCACCGGTCGCGCGCAGCTTCGCGCTCAGCGGAGCCCCGGCGAGGAAGACACGGTTCTCGTGCGACTCGTTGATCGAGGCGACGACCTCCGGCTCCAGCGCCCAGAGGGTCACCGCCTCCCCGTTGCGGGCGAGCAGGTCGGCCAGCGCGGTGCCCCACGCCCCGGCGCCGAGGACGGCGCAGCGAGTCATGCGCACGACCTCCTCATCACGCGCGCCACCGCTTGCCGAAGCGGTGCTCCTCACCGCGGCGCAGGCGGCCGATGTTGGCGCGATGCGTCCAGTAGACGAAGCAGGCGATCACCACACTCACGATGAACAACGGCGAGGTGGCTCCATGCGTCGCGAACAGCAGCACCGGAAGGAGCGCCGCGGCCGCCAGGCTGCCCAGCGACACGTAGCCCGTGCCGAGCACGATGGCGACGAATACCGCGAAGGTGATCAGCATCGGCAGCGGGGCGAGCGCGAAGAACACGCCGGCGGCGGTGGCCACACCCTTTCCCCCTTTCCGGAAACCGAGGTAGAGCGGCCGCACGTGCCCGACGATGGCCGCCACGCCGCACGCCAGGGCCCACAGCACCGGATCTCCCGGCGCGTGGATGCGGGGCGGAAGCAGCAGGACTGGTATCGCCCCCTTCAGGGCGTCGGCCAGGAAGACGAGGATCCCGATCTTCCAGCCGAGGACGCGGAAGACGTTCGTCGCGCCAAGGTTGCCGGAGCCCTGCGTGCGAAGGTCAACTCCCGCGGCCGCGCCGGCGAGATACGCGAAGGGAATGGAACCAACGGCGTACGAGATGGCGAGCGCGAGGAGCGGATGCACGTCAGGCCGCCGCTCCGCCGCTCTTGCGCCGCAGCAGGATCCGCAGCGGATTGCCGGTGAACCCGTACGTCTCGCGGAAGCCGTTGTGGAGGAAGCGCACGTAGTGCTCCTCCACGAGGTCGGGGTGATTGCCGAAGACGGCGATCGTCGGCGGTGAGACGCTGACCTGCGTGGCGTAGTTGAGCTTCACCTCGCGACCCGCCGCCTGCGACGGCTGTCGGCGCGCGAGGAGCTCGCTCAGCCGTTCGTTCACCTGTGACGTGCTGATCCGCTTGTGCGCCTCCTCGTCCACGAGCTGGATCACGTCGAGCACCTTCGTCACGCGCTGGCCCGTGAGGGCCGACGTGAACAGGAAGGGAACGAACTTGAGGAAGGGCGCCTTTTCCTGCGCCTTCTTCTCGTACCTCGCCGCGGCCTTGTCGTCCTTCTCGGCAATGTCCCACTTGTTCACGACGATGATGAGCCCGCGGCCCGCCTCCCACGCCATGTTGGCGAT
>CAMLIU010000022.1 GCA_946479995.1 uncultured Gemmatimonadota bacterium
TGAACGAGGGCGCGTTCTACTACATCCAGAAGCCGTTCCGCAACGACGAGCTGCTGGCCATCCTGAAGCGCGCCGCGGAGCACCGCGAGCTGCGGGTGGAGAACCGTTCGCTGCGCCAGGAGATCAAGCGGCGCGAGGGTCCCGTCGGCACACGGCCGGTCGGCAACAGCCGGAGCTGGCTCGACGTCCTGCGCCTCGCCGAGACGGTGGCGCCCACCGAGAGCACGGTGCTCATCCAGGGCGAGTCGGGAACCGGCAAGGAAGTGGTCGCGCGCTACATCCACGAGCTCTCGGCGCGCGCCGAGCACACCTTCGCCAGCATCAACTGCGGCGCGCTCCCGGAGAGCCTGCTGGAGAGTGAACTGTTCGGCCACGTGAAGGGCGCGTTCACCGGCGCGGTGAAGGACAAGAGCGGCCTGTTCACCGCCGCCGCGAGGGGCACCTTCTTCCTCGACGAGATCGGCGAGACCACGCCCGCCACGCAGGTGAAGCTCCTCCGCGTGCTGCAGCATCGAGAGGTGATCCCGGTGGGCGCCACCGATCCGCAGCCGATCGACGTCCGCCTCATCGCGGCCACGAACCGCGAGCTGGAAGAGGAGATCCGCCGCGGTTCCTTCCGCACTGATCTCTTCTACCGCCTGAACGTGATCGCCCTGCACCTGCCGACGCTGCGGCAGCGTGCCGAGGACATCCCGCTGCTCGCCACGCACTTCCTGTCGCGCATCGCCGAGCTGCGGCAGGAAGCGCCGAAGGAGTTGTCGAAGAGCGCCCTGGACGCCCTGGTGAACTACTCGTGGCCCGGCAACGTCCGCGAGCTCGAGAATGCGCTCGAGCGCGCGGTCATCCTCACCCCTGGCGGCGAGATCTCTCCCTCGGCACTTCCGGAGCGCGTGACGGAGCGGGTCAGCGAGCCTCTCGTGGCGGAGCGCACACCCACCAACCCGACGCTCGAGAGCATCGAGCGCGCGTACATCATGTGGGTGCTGCAGAGCGAGAGCGGCAACAAGAGCCGCGCCGCCGAGGTGCTGGGGATCGATCCCTCTACCCTGTACCGCAAGCTGTCGCGTTACGGGGTGGAGGCATGATCACGGCCACGCTGGATGCAGCGGCGGCACACAAAGAGCCCAGGTCGACCGCGGATGCGGCGGATTCTTCCATCATGCTCCCCGCGACGCGGCTGCGGCTCTGCGCCCCGTCGCTCGTGGGCGCTGTCTTCACGATCCCTGCGCAATGAGCTCCCTTCACACCCGTCCATCCGCTCGGCTCACACCCACGCTCGGCACGCCGACCCTCACGCTCGCCGCCTCGCCACGCGCGCTCACGCCGCTCGATCCGACGACGGCGCGCCTGTCGGTACTCATGCCGGTCTACAACGAGCGCAATACGATCGAGACCATTCTCGATCGCGTGCGCGCCGTGCCGGTCACCACGGAGATCGTCTGCGTCGATGACTGCTCTACCGACGGGACGCGTGAGCGGCTCATGGAGCTCGAGGCGGCGGGCTTCATCGACAAGCTGATCCTCCAGCCCAAGAACCGGGGGAAGGGGGCCGCGATTCGCACGGCGCTCGCGGCGAGTACGGGCGAGGTGGTGATCGTGCAGGATGCCGACCTGGAATACGATCCACAGGACTGGCCGGCGCTGCTCCAGCCGATCTTCGACGGCAAGGCGGACGCCTGCTTCGGCTCACGCTTTCTCGGTGGTCCGCATCGCGTGCTGTACTACTGGCACTCGGTGGGAAATCACCTGCTCACCACCTTCTGCAACATGCTGGTGAACCTGAACCTCACCGACATGGAGACGTGCTACAAGGCGATCCGAGGCGATCTCGCTCGATCACTGGCGCTCACGTCGGACCGCTTCGGCTTCGAGCCGGAGATCACGGCGCGCCTAGCGCAGCGCGATGCCCGCATTTACGAAGTCCCGATCTCCTATGCGGGCCGCACCTACGCGGAAGGCAAGAAGATCAACTGGAAGGATGGCCTCGCCGCCTTCTGGCACATTCTCAAGTTCGGGTTGACGCGATGACGTGGCGCCGACTGCGGCCCGGGTACGCGGCCGCCGCGACGGTCGCGGTCCTGGCCCTGCTCGCCTGCGTGACGAGCCTCGGCCACGATTTCACGTATGACGACCGCAGCATCGTCGAAACGAATGCCAGCGTCCACACGCTGGCGGGCATGTGGCGGCTCTTCGGTCAGCCCTACTGGCCGAGAAACCTGGGGGGCGATGGCTATCGTCCGCTGGTGATGGCGTTCTTCGCGCTCCAATGGGTCGTGGGCGGCGGCGGACCGTGGTTGTTCCACCTCGTGACCATCATTCTCGCGGTGGCGGCCGCCCTCTCCGTCCAGTGGTGCGCGCGGTCCATCCTGCCAGCTCGCGCGGCGTGGGTCGCCGCGGCGCTGTTCGCGGTGCATCCCGTCCACGTGGAAGTCACGGGCGGCGTCGTCGGGCAGTCAGAGCTCATCGTCGCCCTGTGCGTGTGCGTCGCCGTGGGGATCTACCTGCGCGAGCGGCAACGCCAGGCGCTCCGCCCGCGCGCCGGTGCCGCCATTCTCGGCCTCTACGTCCTCGGGCTTCTCGCCAAGGAGCACGCCATCGTGCTCCCCCTTCTTCTCGCCGCGGCAGAGTGGACGGTGATCAGCGGCCCGCGTTGGCGCGTGCGGATGCGGGAGCTGCGGCTGTTCGGACTCCTCCTCATCGTCGTATCCTCGGCGTTTCTTCTCGTGCTCGCGCAGGTGCACCAGGATCTCGCCGGGTTCCATCCGTATCCCGCGTTCCGCTACCTGCACATGAGCGCGCTCGACCGCGCATCGACGGTGCTGACGATGCTTCCGCGGGTGGCTCGCCTGCTGGTGTTCCCCACGCATCTCAGCGCTGACTATTCCCCCGCGGATATCGCGATCACCGCGGGGTTCGGTGTGGCTCAGCTGCCGGGACTCTTCCTCGCCATCGGCGTGGTTGTCCTCGCGGTCGCGCTGCGGCGACGCGCCGCGGTGGCGAGCTTCGGGCTGTGCTGGCTGGTGATCTCCTTCCTGCCGGTGAGCAACCTGCTCGTCCCGGCAGGATTCCTCATCGCCGAGCGGACGCTGTTCCTGCCCAGCGTCGGGGTCGTCCTCGTGGCCGGGGCGGCCGCGTCCGCGCTGCTGGCCCGCGGCCGGCCGCACGAGCGATACCTCGGCGGCGCGCTGCTCGCGAGCCTGCTCGTACTGGGAGTCGCCCGCAGTGTCGACCGACAGCAGGTGTGGAAGAACAACGGCGTCTTCTTCGACACGCTCGTGAAGGATGCGCCGCTCAGCTACCGCGCCCACCTGCTTCGTGCCCGGGTCATCGGGCGCGAGGGCCGCGTGCCCGAAGCGGTGGCCGAATACCGGGTGGCCATGCGCCTCTTTCCGTATGACGTGAAGATGATGCTGACGATGGCGCGCGATTATCAGCGGATGAACGCCTGTCCCCTGGCGATCGCCGTGCTAGAGTGGTCCTACAAGCTCGAGCCGCTCGTCGCCGAAGGGCGCGACGCGTACGTGGACTGCCTGCAGCAGCAGCGCCAGTGGCAGCAGTCGCGCACGGAGGCGCTGAAGGCGCTGAGTCTCGTGTCGGGTCCGAGGAGCCGTCAGTTCCGCGCCGACGTCGCCCGCGCCGACAGCGCGCTCGGCCGGCGTCGCCCGGCGCCCGTCACCGATCGCATCGCACTCGTCCAATGACACGCCGCTCCTGGTTCGCTCCGGCGATCGTCGCCCTGCTCGCGCTCGCCGCCTGCGTCACGAGCCTCGGTCACGACTTCACCTTCGACGACCGGTTCGTGATCCTTCACAACGATCACGTGCACCTGCTCCGGAACCTGTGGCGGCTGTTCGGGCAGACGTACTGGCCGCTCGACCTCGGCGGCGATGGATACCGGCCGCTCGTGATGTCGCTGTTCACCATCCAGTGGGTCGCCGGAGGCGGTGCGCCGTGGATCTTCCACCTCGGCAACATCCTGCTCGCCGTCGCCACCGCGCTCGCCGTGTACTGGTGTGCCGCCGCCCTGCTGCCACGCCGTGCGGCGTGCGCCGCCGCCGTACTCTTCGCGGTGCATCCGGTGCACGTGGAAGTCACGGGAAACATCGTCGGCCAGTCAGAGCTGCTCGTGGCGCTCTTCCTGTGCCTCGCCATCGGCATGTACCTGCGCGCCCGCCAGCAGGGACCGCTGTCGCGGCGCACGATGGCGGCGATCCTCGTGCTCTACATTCTCGGGCTCCTCTCCAAGGAGCACGCGATCGTGCTGCCATTGCTCCTCCTTGGAGCGGAGCTCACCCTCGCAGAATCTCCGTCCTGGCGGCCGCGCACGCCGGAGCTGCGCGCCTTCGGCCTGATGCTCGTGCTCATCTCCCTCGCGCACCTGTACGTGCTCGGGCTGGTCCACGGCGGCATCGCCGGCTTCGTGTCGTATCCCGCCTTCCAGTACCTACACATGACGGCACTGGACCGTGCCGGTACGATGGCGCTCCTGCTCCCCCGCATCGCGCGGCTCCTGGTGTTTCCGACACAGCTGCGCGGAGACTACTCCCCCACTGACATTCCGCTCGCGCAGGGCTTCGATCCGCTCGAGCTGCCCGGGATCTTCATCGCCGTGGCATTCGTGCTGCTCGTGGTGGCGCTCCGACGCCGCTCACCGGTGGCGAGCTTCGGCCTGCTCTGGGTCATCATCGCCTTCCTTCCCGTGAGCAACCTGCTCGTCCCCACGGGCTTCCTGATCGCCGAGCGCACGCTGTTCTTTCCCAGTGTCGGCATCGTGATCGTGGCGGGCGCGGTCATCGCGCACCTGATGACTGTCGCGCAGCACCGGCAGCGGTGGGTGGTCGCAACCGCGTTCGGCGCGCTCGTGCTTCTCGGGCTCGGACGAAGCATCGACCGCCAGCGCGTATGGAAGAACAACCACGTGTTCCTCGACGCGCTCGTGCGCGACGCGCCCGACAGCTATCGCGCGCACTTCCTGCGCGGCCAGTTGATGCGCGCCGAAAACCGGCCCGCGGAGATGGAAGCCGAGTACCAGCGCGCCATCAAGCTGTTTCCGTATGATCCGCGTATGATGCTCGTCGCCGCCGCGGACTATCACAACGTGGGCGCGTGCGCCATCGCCGACGCGTACCTGCGCTGGACGTTCGCGCTCGACCCCAGGTTGTCGGAGGGACGAGTGGCATATGTGCAATGCCTCGTGCACGAGAAGCAGTGGCAATCGGCGCGCGCCGAAGCGCTCACGGCACTCCCCATCGTCCGGCCACCGGATGTGCGACGATTGCGCCAGTTGCTCGTCTCTGTGGACAGCGCGCTCGGTCGCCCGCATCCACGACGTGACACCTCGATCGATGAGCGCATTGCAATACGCTAGACATCCTGCGAATTCCTTCACCCCGCGCTGCCTGCCAGGCTGGAACCCATTCGCTAACTCGTTGCAGGACCAAGAGATCCACCACGGTGCCGGCTTGGTCCGCCAGTTGCCTTACACGGTGCCGTCAGATTCACCTGCTGTTCCCCGCCGACGGCGAACCTGCCGTCAAACTCCCCTCCCTGTGAGATCCCAATGACTCAGATTCGCAAGGGCTTTACGCTCATCGAGCTCCTCATCGTGGTCGTCATCATCGGTATTCTTGCCGCGATCGCGATCCCGAAGTTCGCCAACACCAAGACCAAGGCGTACCAGACGGCCATGAAGTCCGACCTGCGCAACCTGGTGACGGCGGAAGAGGCGTTCTTCTCTGACTCCGGTAAGTACCGCACGTACACCCCGATGGGCGCCCAGGGTGACACGGTCCTGAAGTTCCGCCCCTCGACGAGCGTGAGCGATCCGAAGATCGTGACGGGCGCCGGCTCGTGGACCGCCACGGTGACGCACTCGCAGATTCCTGCGCCGTTCACCTGCGGCATCGGCGTGAACACGACCAACCCGCTCCCCGGCCAGACGGCGGCGGGCGACGGTGAGCCGGTCTGCGCGGCGGTAACCCAGCCGTAAGCAGGACTCGCGATACGGTTGCAGCAAGCGAACAGATGCAAACAGAACGGCGCACCGGACGAGGTCCGGTGCGCCGTTCTGCTGTCGGCAACGCGATCCGCCACTCCCGATGACCTCGCCGCCGTGCCACTCGTCCTCCTGGTACACGCGATTCCCTCTCCAGATGCCCCGCCTCCGCTCCACCACGCCGCCGTCGCTCCGTACCGAGCTGCTCGTCACCTTCGCCGTCCTTGCTCTCGCGGCGCTGGTGTTCGCCGTGGCGAGCGTGGTACTGCTGTATGACGCCACCGATCCCGCACGCGGGGCGCTCTATATCTGTCTGCTCATCGCCGCCGATGTCTTCGTCGTCGTCGCGTTCGGTGCCTACAAGCTTCGCCATCTCGTGCTGCAGCCCCTGCGGGCCGCCGCAGCCACTGCCGAGCGGATCGCCGACGGCGACCTGCAGGTGCGCCTGGCAGGCCAGCCGTCACGCGAGCTGCAGCAGCTCGCGGTGAGCGTGAACCGCATGACGGAGCGCCTCCTGCACGAGCAGGCGCAGCTGGTGCGCGCCGAGAAGCTGGCGAGCGTCGGCCGGCTCGCCGCGGGCATCGCGCACGAGATCGGCAATCCCCTCGGGGCACTCAATGGCTACGCGCACCTGCTGCGCTCCGCGACGCAGGAATCATCGGCGCGCGAAGCCGCCACCGGGGTCGAGCGGGAGACGGCGCGCATCGACCGCATCGTGCGTGGGCTGCTCGACTATGCGCGGCCGCGTCGGCCGATTCCCACGCCGATCGACATCAACGACACCCTGCGTCGCGTCGTCGACCTCCTCAGCGCACAGGGACACCTGCGCCGAGTCTCGCTCATCATGGAGCTGGCCAACGAAGGGCCGTTCGTGCACGGGGAGCAGCACGAGATGGAGCAGGTGTTCGTGAACCTCCTGCTCAATGCCGCGGATGCCGTGGACCACAGTGGTACGGTCGCCGTCCGCACGGCGTGCATGCCGAGCGAGATGCTGGAATCCGGTACGCAGCGCCGCTCCAGCGACTCGCGCTTCACCCTCGTACCGCATCCGCCGACGCCGCGCGTGCAGCACTGGCTGGGCAGCGAGCGCCGCTCATCATGGGTGGTGAAGATCGTCGTCGCCGACTCCGGACCCGGCGTGGCCGCGGAGCATGCCGAGCGGATCTTCGATCCGTTCTTCACCACGAAGGAGCCGGGGAAGGGGACTGGCCTCGGCCTCGCCATCGTGGCGCGCGTCGTGGAGAACCTCGACGGCATCGTGTGGGTGGATCGCGCCCGTGAAGGCGGCGCGGCGTTCCACCTGCTCTTCCCGCTCGCCGAATCGTCGTTCGCGCTCGACGATCCGATGGTGATTCCCCGGGAATGGCGCGCATGAACGTGCTCGTCGTGGACGACGAGCTCGGGCTGCGCCAGACGCTGTCCCTCATCCTGAAAGCCGAAGGACACGACGTCCGCGTCGCCTGCGACGGTGCGGAGGCGCTGCGCCAGCTCGCCGACGGTCCTGCCGACATCGTGCTCTGCGACGTGCGCATGCCGGGCATGGACGGGCTCGGGTTTCTCGAGCGCTACGGCGCCTCCGGCGGCGGAGGACTCGTCATCATGATGAGCGCCTACGGCGACGACGACGCGGCGGTGGAGGCCATCCGCCGCGGCGCGTACGACTTCATCGCCAAGCCGTTCCGCGCCGACCAGGTGCTGCTCGTGCTGCGCAAGGCCATCGAGCGCGAAGGACTGCGGCGCGAGGTGGCCCAGCTGCACCAGGAGATCAGCGCGCTCCGCGCACCCACCGGAATCGTCGGGCGCAGCCCGCAGCTCGCCGCCGCCCTCGCACTGGCGGACAAGGTCGCCCGTCATCCGTCCACGGTGCTCGTCACCGGGGAGAGCGGCACGGGCAAGGAGCTCGTCGCCCGGCACATCCATCGCCGGAGCCCGCGCGCGTCGGCGCCGTTCGTTGCCGTGAACTGCGGGGCCATCCCCGAGGCGCTGCTGGAAAGTGAGCTGTTCGGCCACGCCAGGGGCGCCTTTACAGGCGCCATCGCCGATCGCGGTGGCCTCTTCTCCGACGCCGATGGCGGAACCCTCTTCCTCGACGAGCTGGGAGAGCTGCCGGTCGCGCTGCAGGTGAAGCTCCTCCGCGCGCTCCAGGATGGCGAGGTGCGACGGGTGGGTGACAGCGCGGCGCGCCGTGTCGACGTCCGCCTCGTCGCCGCCACGTCGCGCGACCTCGAGGCCGAGGTGGCGAATGGACGCTTCCGCGCCGACCTGTACTACCGCGTGAACGTGGTCCGCATCCACGTGCCGCCGCTGCGCGAGCGCATCGAGGACGTGCCCGAACTGGTGCGGCACTTCATTGATCGCTTCAACGCCCGGCTCGGTCTCCGCGTCACGGGCGCCAGCGCTGCGGCAATGCGCGCGCTCATGGAGTATTCGTGGCCCGGCAACGTCCGCGAGCTGGAGAACGTCGTGGAGCGCGCGATGGTCCTCGCCGATCGCAATCGCATCGACGTCGCACAGCTCCCCGTGCTCGCCGCGGCGACGCCGCCAGCCGCCACGGACACCGGCGATGGCGCCCCGATGCTCGACCTGTCGGTGAAGCGGCGCACGGACGCGCTGGAACGGCAGCTCATCCGCCAGGCGCTGGAGCGGACGCAGGGCAACCGGACACGCGCCGCGAAGCTGCTCGACCTTTCGCATCGGGCACTGCTCTACAAGATCCGCGACTACGGCATCGGCGATTGATCGCGCCGGCGTGCGCGTGAATGATGACGAGGTCGCATCGGCGATGCCCATGTTGGGCGTGTGCATCGCCACCCTCGGAGTCGCCCGCTCGCTTCGCGCCACCCCCGACGTCTCGGGTTCACCGTCGTCGAGGTGCTCGTCGCGCTTCTCGTGGTCACCGTCGGTCTGCTCGGCGTGGCCGGCGCCTCGGCCATGGCACTGCGGACGTCCGGTGCCGCGCTGCGCGAGCGTGCCGCGGTCACGCGCGCGCGCTCGCGCCTGGCCCAGCTCGCCGCCGCGGGGTGCGCTGCCGCCTCCGACGGTGAGGTGCGCGTCGGCGGCGTGATCGTCGAGCGGTGGAGCGTCGGCCCCGCGGTGAACCGCGTGCGCGCCGTGCAGGTGCGGACCGACTGGGACGATGTGGGGCGTCGGCGTACCCTCCTTCTGCCGGGCGCACTGCTGTGCTGAACCGACGGGGGGCCACGCTCCTCGAACTGCTGGTCGCCATGGGCCTGGCGGCCGTGGTGCTCGGCGCGGTCGGCGCGACGCTGGTCCGCCAGTCTCGTGAGAGCGAGGGCGCGCAGGCGCGCTCCCGCGGCGAGTCGCAGCTGCGCACCGCTCTCACGGCGCTCGCCGCGGCGCTCGCCGGGGTGTCGCCCGCGGCTGGTGACCTGAAGGAGGGCGAAGCTCGCGATTCCGCGCTGCAGCTCCGCATCGCGGTGGTGCTGGGCGTGGCCTGCGACAGCACGCCCGGGCAGGTGATTCTCTCCGCCAGCGACAGCGCTGGCCGCGAAACGACGGTCGTCGCCTCGCCAAGGGTGGGAGATACGCTGTGGTGGTGGTCCCCCGGTGCCGCCTCGTGGTCGGCACGGCGCGTCACGGCGATCAGCGCGGGCAGCGGCGCGTGCGCGAGGGAGGGAGGAACGAGCCGGGAGCTCCTCCGGCTGGGCTTCTCGACGCCGGACACCGTGCCCCGGGGTGCGCCAGTGCGGCTCACTCGACAGGTGCGCTACTCCTTCTATCGCGCCGGTGATGGAAGCTGGCAGCTCGGGATCGCGGAATGGAGCGATGTGCTGCACGATTTCGCCGTTCCGCAGCCGGTCGCGGGGCCGTTCCTGCTCGCGGCGCCTGGTGGAGCACGGACGGGCTTTCGCTATTTCGACGCGAGTGGCCTCGAGCTGCCGGCCACGATGCAGGGCGCGCAGGTCGGGACTGTGGCACGCGTGCGCGTAGCCCTCATCGCGCCGCTGTCCGCCCGACGCGCGGGCCCGAGCCTCCTTCGGGACTCGGTGGACGTGGCGCTGGTACATGTGCCCTAGAGGGCGCCACGGCATGGCGCTTCTCGCCGCCATCGTACTGCTGGCGCTGTCGGCGGCGCTCGTGGTGGGCACCGTGTCACTGGCGCGTGCGATGCGGCGCGCGGCGTCGACCACTCGCGCCCTCGCCCGGGTGGAGACGGGAGCATCGCGCGCCTTTGGCGAGGTGCTGCAGCACTGGAACGAGCAGCTCGACTCGTTGCCCGCGGGCAGCGGCGTCACCGTATCGCTGGACCCCGAAGCGCATGAGTCCGAGCCACCGCTGGAGCGCCACGCATGGGTAGCGCACGTCGCGAACGGTCTGTACGCGGTGACGGTGGAGCTCTGCGCGTTCGACTGCAGTCACCCGGTCGCCAGGAGGCGCGTCCGTCTCTGGCTGCAGCAGACTCCCGGTCGCCCGTCACCTCCTCCGCTCGTGACGCCATGGGCCTTCAGCGATCTGTATTGACGGCTGGGCAGAAGGACGGGTTGTGACGCTGCCACGTGCAGAATCGTGCCGGCGCGGCGGTTCGGTCTGTTACCAAGTGCAGGGTCGGTCGTGTGTTCGGTATCGGTGACCGGACGAACGGTCACCTCGCCCGATTCGCTCCTGATGTTTGGCGTGCCGCGCTTCCGAGCGCGACACGAGCTCTCTCGAAAACTCCCCGCGCCGGCTCTGCAATTCCCGCCCGCCGACGCCCCCGCTTCCCGAACCTCCCCATGGCACTGTTCGGTCGTTCGAAAACCACGGTCGGTCTGGACATCGGCTCCGGATTGATCAAGGTCGCGGTGGTCGATCACTCCAGGAAGGAGCCGGAGCTGGTTCGCACCGCGGTGGTCCCACTGCTCGCCGACGCCATCGTCGAGGGCGAGGTCATGGATCCCGGCATCGTTGCCGAGGCGATCCAGGCCGCGCTCGCCGCTGCCGACGTGAAGGGGAAGTCGGTCGTCACCGCCGTCGGCGGTCGCGACGTCATCATCAAGAAGATCCAGATCGAGCGCGTGAAGGAGCAGCAGGCGCGCGAGCTGATGCGCTGGGAAGCGGAGCAGCACGTGCCGTTCGACATGGAGTCCGTCGAGATGGACTTCCAGATCCTCGACCCCGAGGCGAGCGGCGTGGAGATGAGCGTCCTCCTCGTGGCCGCCAAGCGCGAGCTGATCGAGTCGAAGATGCGCATCCTCACCGACGCAGGCCTCCAGCCTGGCGTGGTGGATGTGGATGCCTTCGCCCTCCACAATGCGTTCGAGGTGAACTACCCGAACGCGATGCAGGGAGTCGTGTCGCTCGTGAACATCGGGCACGAGGTCACCAACATCAACATCCTCGAGGACGGCGTGCCGATCCTGACGCGCGACATCGCCGTCGGGACGCGTCGCGTTCGCGAGGACCTGCAGCGCGAGCGCGGCATCTCCGCCGACGAGGCGCAGCAGCTCA